>CAZZUZ010000066.1:0-10193 GCA_964657315.1 Vulcanimicrobiota bacterium | reverse complement strand
AACTCGCCGCACGGCTGCGCCCGGCCGTCGCAAATGCGGACGCCTCGGGCTAGGACGCAATCCCGCACGATCGCCCCGATCGCGATCGAGCGACCGGTATCACCGAGTTCTTGAGACGTGCGACTCCGCCCCCAACCCGTGACGATCGAAATGCCGGTAGCGATGACGCGTCGAACGCCACGTAACGTGCCGCAGCCGAAAGCCGAGCGAACGGGACGCGCGACGAACGCGCAAGTGGTCTACGTCCCCGCAGACGCGACGATCGCCGCCTTCGTCAACGAACTGCACTACGCTCGCGGACGATCGGCACGCACGTGCGAAGCCTACGCGCGCGACCTCGAGTTTTTTTCGAATTTTCTCGGCCGCGATCTCAAAGACGCGCAGCGTGCCGACGTCAAAGCCTTCGTGCTCGATCTCGCCGGGAAACGGCGCTATCAGCCTGCGGCGATTCGACGCAAACTCGTCGCGCTACGCCGCTTCTACAAGTATCTCGTCGTCGAAAATCTGCGCGGCGACGATCCGATGACCGGAATCGAGCCGCCGAAGCTGCCGAAGCGGCTGCCCGTCGTCTTGCGCGAGGACGACGTCGCGAAACTCTTACGCACGCCGCCGCCGGCCGGGAGAACCGACTTCCAACGCTATCGCGACCGCGCGATCCTCGAGGTCCTCTACGCGAGCGGCATCCGGCGCGCGGAAGTCGCGACGCTCGATCTGGGCGACGTCGACCTGCAGCGCCGCGTGATGCGCGTGCTCGGCAAAGGCAACAAGCAGCGCACCGTGCTCATCAACCAATCCGCCGCCGATGCGATGTTGACATATCTCGGCTACCGGCCGCGCACGGGCGACGCCGCGTTCTTCGTCGGCCGCCGCGGCGAACGTCTCGGCGTGCGAGCGATCTGGGAGATCGTCAAGACGTTCGAACGCCTCAGCGGCCTCGCGATCCATGCGTCCCCGCACGTCATGCGGCATTCGTTCGCCACGCATCTGCTCGAGAACGGTGCCGACATCATGACGATCAAAGAATTGCTCGGCCACGAAAGCCTCGCGACCACGCAGATCTATACGAACGTCTCGATCGAACACATGCGCAAGACCTACGACGACGCCCATCCCCGCGACAAGCGCGACGATCGCTGAGTTCTCGTTGCGTTTCCGAGGCTCGATACGGTTCGCCGCCACGGCATGTATCGCCATCGCGAGCACGCTCGCCGCGACCGCCGCGACGACGGACGCTCCGGCACGGGGTGCCGATCGTCCGTGGCTGTTCTTGAGCGACGTTCACTACGACACGTTCGCGAGTGCCTCGAAGCCGGCCAACGTCTACAGTGCCGATACGAACCCGCAGCTGCTCGGTTCGTTTCTCGCGGAAGCCAAGCGCGTCGCTCCCGATCCACCGGTGGTCGTGATCGCGGGCGATTTCATCGCGCACGACGCGCGCCGGGCGGACTCGGCAAAGACGATGAGCTACCTCGCACGGCGCTTCGGCGCCGCCTATCCGCACGCGCAGTTTTTGTTCACGCTCGGCAACAACGATTCGTCTTGCGGCGACTACGCGCCGCCACTGGGCGGCGACTTCCTCACCCGCGTCGCGAGAGCGTGGGAACCGCTCGTCGACAAGAACGGGTCGGCGCGCGATTTTCTGCGCACGTTCTCCCGGGACGGCTCCTATACGGCTACGCTTCCGCGGCGCGGTCTGCGCGCGGTCGTGATCAATGACAACTTCTTCACGGTGCGCTATTCGGGAAAATGCGCGAAGGCGAGCACGCCCGGTGACGAATTGAGCGCGCTACGCGGCGCGCTCGCGGGGGCCCCTGTGGGTTCGCACAACTGGGTGCTCTTTCACGTGCCGCCGGGCATCGACGCGTTCTCGACATCGCACCTCACGCACGGCCTGATCGTCGTCCCCTTCCTGCGCCCCCGGTCGCGCGACGAAATCGTGCGCGCGATCGCCGACCCGCGTTCGCACGTCGCACTCGCGATCGCCGGGCACACGCACAAATTCGCGTTCCGAATCGTCGGCGACGGACCGTCGTCGGTGCCGATGCTGCTCGTTCCGTCGATCTCGCCGATCTTCGCGAACGCGCCGAGCTTCCTCGTGGCGCCGGTCGCCGCCGACGGATCGCTCGGCGACGTCGTGCAGTACGGTTTCGACGGCCACGACTGGTCGCGGCTGGGCGCGCTCTCCGAACTCGGCGTGCCGCGCTTTCTGCCCGCGTACTTGCGCAGGCTGCAAGCCGACTTGCTCGACGGTTCCGCGCACCGCGCGCTCTTCGCCGCACTCTATGAAGGTGGCGCCGATTCGGAGATCTCCCCGCGCACGTGGAGCGTGTATGCGTGCGCCGCGACCTATTTCACGGATACCGCTTTCGAGCGGTGCACGGGCAAACGCGGCTATTCGATCCTCACGCGCCGCGGCATCGGCGTCGCGATCGCCGGCGCTGGCATCGTCCTCGCCGTCGCCGCGGGGTTCGCGCTGCGCGTTCGCAGGCGCCGCGCGGTGAAACGCGCCGCGGCCGTCGAAGCGTCGACGCGATGAATACGCAAATTTCCACGACGCCGACCGCAGCGCTGCTCGGCGAATTGCTCGACGATCTCCGGGCGCGCCGTCACGAACTCGGTTTGAGTCTGAACGCGCTCGCCGAGAAGACCGGGAAAAGCCCGATCTACCTCGGTGCCGTGCTCTCGGGTCAAGCGACGCTCACGGCCGAGACCGCCGCGAAACTGGCCGACGCGCTGTCGATCGACGTCTCGTCGCTCGACGTGCTGACGACACCGCCGATCCGCAACTCCGATCCGCTCGTCTATCGCCTGCACGAACTCGTCGACGTTTACGGCGACGCGATCCGCGAATGGACGTTCGAAACCTTCGGCGACGGAATCCTGAGCGCCATCGATCTCAAAATCAACGTCGAACGCCGAGGGGAGCGCGCCGTCATCACCCTCGACTCGAAATTCCTCGCCTATAAGGAGTTCTAACTATCCGCCCTGTGCGGCGGCCTCGTACCAAGCCTCGCGAGCGTTTTGGATCGCGTCGATGAATTCGTCGTCCCAATCCGCGCGCACGAGCTTCGTGACGATCGTGGAGCCGGCGACGCAGACGAAATCGAGTGCGCGGCGCTGACCGATACGCGCGTTCTGCGCGGCGAGCGACGGAAACGCCTCGCGCAGATCGATCTCTTCGCCGCCTTCTTGGTCTTCATCGTCCTCGATGTCGACCATGAATTCGTCTTCGCTAACCTCGTGCGACTCGACGAAGACGAAGCTCGCGCCGACGTGTTTCGCGGCCGTGACGAAGTCCTCGATCGACCCGTCGACTTCGATCTTCGGCGCGGTTTCAAAATCCACGAACGTACCGTGAACGATGTTGACGCCGGAAGCCGTGACGGCGGCGAGGGCTGATTCGAGAAGATCGGACATGACGGTTGCGTGCTACGCCGAACGGCGTTGCGCCTCTTCTCCCGCATCGGTGCGCTCCTGATTGTAGAACGAAGCGCCGAATTTACCGGCGGCCGCCTGACGAGCGTACGTGATGAGGTGATGGCTGACCATGCCGATGTGAAACATCGCTTCGACGTCGCCCTTGGCCAGCGTCTGTTTCGCCATCTTCCAGAACACCGCACGGTAGTCGCTAAACACGCCGACGCGAACCAAGAGGTTTGCGAAGATGCGTAGCGCGGTGCGAATGTTTCGCGCGTTGACGCGCTGCGGGCTATTGGGCGGCTTGATACGATTGGGGAAGACGTTGGTGAGGTGATATTCGAAGCGTTTGTAGATCGCTTCAGGCGTATAGGCCGTCGCGAAGGCGTGACGCCACATCGCGACCATCTGTTCGTACGGCAGCTTGAACTCGACGTTCGATTCGCGGCCCGGAACGTCGACGAGACGGCCTTCGGCCTCCAGCCGGCGATAGAGCGGCGTCCGCGGCAACGCCTGCAGCAGATTGATCGTCAGCAACGGGATGTTCGAGAGCTCGACGAACTCGAGGATTCGCTCCGCGGTATCGGGCGTATCGGTATCGAGGCCCATGATGATGCCGGAGACGACTTCCATCCCGAACGAATGGATGATCTCGATCGCTTCCATGATGGGCATCATGTTGTTTTGATCTTTCTTCATCGCTTTGAGCGCCTCGGGATCGGGCGTCTCGATGCCGCAGAAGATCGTACAGAAATACGCTTCCTTCATCATCGCCAAGAGATCCGGCGACTTCGCGATGTTGAGCGTCGCCTCGCAAGCGAGCTGAACGGCGTAGCCGTTCTTCTTCTGCCACGCGATGAGGTGGGGCAGCAATTCCTTTGCCGCCTTACGATTTCCGACGAAGTTGTCGTCGACGAAATACACCGCGCGCTGGCCGCCGTTGGCGAGGATGGCGTCGAGTTCGGCGACGACTTGCTCCGGCGTCTTGAGCCGGGGATTGTTGCCGTAGAGTTCGGGAATGTCGCAGAATTCGCAGCGATACGGGCAGCCGCTCGAAAATTGAATGCTGCCCAGAAAATATTGGCCGACGTCGATACGGTCGTAGGCGGGCACGGGGAAATCCGCCAGCGGCGTGCGCTCTTTCGTGGCGAAGCGCGTCTGTTCGGCCGGCCGCTCTACGGTCAGCGCCAGCGTCTCGATCAATTCGTCCGTCGAGTCGCCGAGTTCGCCGACGTGGAGATAGTCGAATTCCGGATAGTACTCGGGGCAGCCGGAAACGGACGGGCCGCCGAGCACGGTGAGTTTCCCGTATGCGTGAGCGCGCCGGTTGATGTCGTTGATCTGCGGTCGCTGGATGTGCATGCCGCTGACGAACACGGCGTCCGCCCAGAGAAAATCGGCCGGCGATGCGCGGCGAATGTTCTCATCGACGAACCGGACTTCCCAATGCTCGGGCAGATAGTTCGCGATGACGAGGATCCCCTGAGGCGGCATGAACGCCTTGACGCCCACGAACGGATAGGCGTTTTCGAAGGTGCCGAACGATGGCGAATAGTGCGGGAAGACGCAGAGTATTCGCCGGCTGACGTTCGCTGAAGCAGTGATCATTGTAAAATCCGGGAGGGAAAGCTGCCCGCTCGCGCGAGATGCGTATGTTTTGCGTTCGAGGCGAGTCGCATGCGGTCTGCTAGACCGCATACGAAGCGAGGTCCTGCGCTTGGGAGTTGATGAAGAATTGCGGCCATGGCGGTAGTTTCACCTAGGGAACGGAGGGTATCGGCCGACGACGAACGTGCGGCCGCCGCTTTCGGAAAAGCGATGATCGGGCGGGTCTCGCGGACCTTTGCGATCGGTATCGCCGTCTTACCCGGAGATTTGGGCCGCGCCGTTCTCGTCGGATATCTCCTCTGCCGCATCGCCGATACGATCGAGGATGACGGGACTGCGACCGCAGCCCGACGTCAAGAGTTGCTCGGCACATTTCTCGAGTGCTTCGACGATCCGCAGAAAGCGGCGGATTTCGCCGAGGTTTCGGCCGACATCAACGCGAGCGAAAATTACCTCGAACTGATGCGCGGTACGAAGCTCGTTTTCGATCTGCTGTGGTCGCTGCCCGGCCCATCCGTGGAGATCGTCGAAAAATGGACCCGCGAAATGTCGGTCGGAATGGCCGAATTCGTCGGAAAATATCCCGACGGCATTCGCATTCAAACGATGCCCGAATACCGGCGCTACTGCTACTACGTTGCGGGGACGGTCGGCCATCTGCTCACCGATCTCTGGCACTACCATTCGCCGCTGGTCGACGACGAGGCATACGCGAAACTGCTCGTCAATTGCGAAGCGTTCGGCGAGGGTCTGCAGACGGTGAACATCCTCAAAGACATCGCGTGGGATATCGAACACGAGAACGCCGCGTACGTGCCCGAAGAACTCCTGCGCGCGAACGGTTCGAGCCACTCGACCATCCTGCACACCGAATCGCGCGTCCAGAATCGTGAGGCGCTGCTCGCGCTCGTCGCGCTCGCCAAAGAAGACATGCGGCGGTCGCTGGAATATCTGGCTGCGATTCCACGGTTGAGCATTCAGATTCGTCTCTTTTGCCTCTTACCGATCCTCTTCGCCGTCGCCACGTTACGAGAGATCGAACGCTCGACCGACATGCTGGAGTCTGGGGGCGGGGTCAAGATTTCGCGCGGCGAGGTTCGTTCGCTGATTTTGGCGGGGTCCGTATCAACGATAAGTAACAAGACGACGCGATGGCTCGTATCGAAAACCAGCCGCAAACCGTTCGAGCTCGGCCTAGCCAAGCCGTAGGGTCCGCCGGCATCTCTACATTTGCGATCGACCATCCGTGGTCGACCGTCGTTTTGTGGGCCCTTCTTTCGATCGCAGGCGTCGTTGCGTTCTCGCACCTCAAGCTCGCGCTCTTCCCCGATATCTCGTCGCCCGTCGTCGTCGTAACGGCGCGCTCGACGATCCTCGATCCCGGTTCGAACGAATCGAGCGTGACCCAGCCGCTGGAACACGCGCTGCAAAACGTCGAGGGCGAAACGGCGATCCACTCGCTGACCTATCCGCAGTTCGTCGCGATCGACATGCAGTTCGACGTGACCGAGTCGCTCGGGGCACGGCACGACGAAGTCGCCCGCGCGATCGCCGGTCTCAAGCTCCCCAAGGGCGTCTCGACGTCGATCGCCACGCTCGACCTCAACGAAGTCCCGGTGATCACGTACGCGATCGTCGCATCGGGCCGGCCGCTCGCAGAACTCGGGGCGATGGCGCGCAGCGACGTCGTACCTCCGCTCGCGCAAACGGCGGGAGTGCTGCGAGCGGACGTGCTCGGGGACCTCGCGACGGGGGCGCACGCGTCGGCTTACCGCTACGACGGCAAACCCGCGATCGCCGTTTCGGTCGTAAAGCGCGCGAACGCGAACACCCTCGAAGTCGTCGACCGGGCGGATGCGGCGATCGCGAGAGTTGCCGCATCGCATCCGGCGTACAAGATCGAGCGCACCTCCAATCAAGCGCCGTATATCCGCGAAGCGACCGCCGCCACCCAAGAAGCGCTGGCGCTCGCCGTGGTGCTCGCGATCATCGTCATCTGGCCGTTCCTGCGCGATCTGCGCGCGACGCTGGTCTCGGCGATCGCGATTCCGGTCTCGCTGCTCGGAACGGCCTGCGTGATGTGGATTTGCCATTTCAACCTCGAGACGATCACGTTGCTCGCGCTGGCGCTCGTCGTCGGGGTCATCGTGGACGATGCGATCGTGGCGGTCGAGAACATCGTCCGGCACCTCGAGGCCGGCGAAACCTCTCGCGACGCGGCTCTCGACGCCAACAAAGAAATCGGGTTGACCCTCGTGGCGGCGACCTTCACGATCGTCGCGGTCTTCCTTCCGATCGGCCTCATGAACGGCTCGCTCGGACGATTCTTCCGCGCCTTCGGCGTTACGGCGTCCGCGGCGGTGCTGCTCTCGCTCTTGGCCGCGCGCACCCTTTCGCCGGCGCTCGCCGCCTGGTGGCTGCGCGCGAAGCGGACGCAGCGCGTCGATGCCGACCGCACCGATCTGCATCCGCGCTACCGGACGGTCATCCGCTGGGCGCTGCAGCACCGTCGCGTGGTCATCGGGCTCGCGTTGCTCGCGTTCGCCGGCGGCATCGCGCTCATTCCATTCATCCCTAAAGGATTCGTGCCGCATCTGGACCGCGGGGAATACATCGTCAATTTTCGGACGCCGCTCGGGACCAGCCTCAACGACACCGTCGCGACGGCCGCGACGCTCGAAGCGGCGATTGAGACCGATCCCAACGTGACCGACATCTACACGACGATCGGCGCGCGCGCCAACCAGAACAACGTCGGAACGATGGACGTCAAACTCGCGCGCAAGCGCACCGAGAAGACGATCGACGCCGAAGGCCGCGCGCGCGCCGGCTTTCCTTCGCTCGACGGCGTCGTCGCGACCGTCTCGGACGTTCCGTTCATCGGTACCGACACCACGAAGCCGCTGCAATTCGCGCTCGTGAGCGACGACATCGACGCGCTGCGGCTCGCGGGCCGATCGCTCGAACACAAGCTGCAACACCGTCCGGGCTTCGTCGACGTGAGCGCGAGCGGCATCTCGGACGGCACGCCGTTCTCCGCGATCGAACACGTCGACGGCCGGCGCGCCGTGCAGATCACGGCCGATCTCGCGGCCAACCTGCAGATCGGCGATGCGAACGGCATCGTGAGTTCGCTCGCGCACGGTCTGCCCAAGAACGTGACGCTCTCGTTCGTCGGCAATTCGCAGAAAGCGGTTTCCACCTTCACCGATTTCGGCATCGCCCTCGGGTTCTCGGTGATCGCGATTCTCGTCGTGCTGATGCTGCTCTTCCGCACGTGGGTCGACCCGCTCACGATCATCGTCTCGCTCCCGCTCTCCATCGTCGGCGCGCTCTTCGCACTCTGGGTCACGCGAGCGGACTTCGGCCTGATCTCGCTGATGGCCGTGATCTTCTTGTTCGGCCTCGTCAACAAGAACGCGATCCTGCTCGTCGACCGCATCGAAAAGCTGCGCCGTATCGGCCTCAGTCGCGCCGACGCAATCGGCGAGGCCGGCGCGCAGCGGCTGCGCCCGATCGTGATGACGACGGCGGCGACGATTCTGGGCATGCTGCCGATCGCGCTCGGCTTCGGAGCCGGTGCAGAACTGCGCGCGCCTATGGCCGTTGCGATCATCGGAGGCCTGATCACCTCGACGCTGCTCAGCCTCATCGTGGTGCCCGTCGCGTATACGATCTTCGACGACATCGCGCATCCCGCGCACCGCAGCGCGGCCGCTTGAGCGGGACCGCGTTTCTCACCGGCGGCACGGGGTTCGTCGGCGCCAATCTCGCGCGAGAATTGGTCGCACGCGGCTGGAACGTGCGCGCGCTCGCGCGCAAAGGCAGCGATCGCCGAAATCTCGACGGCTTGGCGCTCGAGATCGTCGACGGCGCGCTCGATGAGCCACGTCTTGCCGAAGCGATGCGCGGGTGCGACGTCCTCTTCCACGTCGCGGCACACTACAGTCTCTTTCGGGCCGATCGCGACGCCGTCATCGCCGCGAACGTCGACGGCACGCGCAGCGTGCTCGCGGCCGCGCGTGAGGCCGGCGTCGCAAAGACCGTCTATACGAGTTCGGTCGCGGCGATCGGGGTCAAGTCCGGATCGGTCGCCGACGAGACCTATCAGAGTGCGCCGCAGCGGCTCATCGGCGCCTACAAGCTCTCGAAATATCTCGCCGAACGCGAAGCCGTGGCCGCGGCAGAGAATGGCCAATTCGTCACGATCGTCAATCCGACCACACCGATCGGGCCGTGGGATCGCAAACCGACACCGACGGGCGAGATCCTCGTGCGTCTGCTCACGGGCAACATGCCGGCCGTCGTCGACACGGGGTTGAATTTCGTCGACGTCGACGACGTCGTACGGGGACAGCTCTTGGCATACGAACGCGGCCGCAGCGGCGAACGCTACATCCTCGGCGGCGAAAATCGATCGCTTCGGACTTTTCTCGCAACCGCCGCGGATATCGCCGGCGTCCGCGCGCCGCGCATCGCGATCCCCCACTGGATTCCGCTGGGCGTCGCGTGGCTCGACGAAACCGTCCTCCCGAGATTCGGCCTTACTCCCACGATCCCGATCGACGGCGTCAAGATGAGCCGCGAATCGATGTACTACAAAAGCGATAAGGCCGCGCGCGAACTCGGATACACCTCCACCCCGATCGCAACCGCAATCGCTTCCGCGATTTCATGGTTCAAAGAAAACGGCTACGCCGCCGTCGGGCGACTGCGATAAACATCGCACTCGCCACAAATCGGTCTTCGAACCCGTACGAGAAGTAGGCTCGGCTCCATCAAAGCCGAGCGACAGCGGGCATTTTGCAGCAATCTCAGAAAGTATTACCTCGATTATGGCTGTTACGCTTTTACAAGCCGCGAAAATTGGCTCTTACGTCGTCAAGAAAAAGATCACGGGTCAAAAGAAATTCGCGCTCACGCTCATGCTCGAGCCTCTCTTTCGCTGCAACCTCGCGTGCTCCGGATGCGGCAAGATCCAACATCCGGTCGAAGTGCTCCGCCGTCACCTCACGCCGGAAGAATGCTTCAAGGCCGTCGACGAATGCGGCGCGCCCGTCGTCGCGATCCCGGGCGGCGAGCCGTTGCTGCACCCGCAGATCGAAGAGATCGTCAAGGGGCTCATCGCGCGCAAGAAGTTCGTTTACCTCTGTACCAACGCGCTCCGG
>CAZZUZ010000065.1:0-10362 GCA_964657315.1 Vulcanimicrobiota bacterium | reverse complement strand
GAGCATGCGATCGGCTTCGTCGAGCACGAGGAACGAGAGTTTGTCGAGCACGGCCGTGCCTTGGTTGAAGTGGTCGAGCAAACGGCCCGGCGTCGCGACGATGATGTCGGTGCCGCGGCGGAACGCGCCGATTTGCGGGCTGAAGCCGACGCCGCCGTAGATAGCGGCGATCTTGACCTGCGTGTGCCGGGCGAGCGCGGTGAGGTGCTCCGCGATCTGAGCCGCGAGCTCGCGCGTCGGCGCGAGGATCAGCGCGTGGGTGCGACCGCGCGGCAGATCGGCAATGGCCTGCAATAGCGGAAGACCGAAGGCCGCCGACTTGCCCGAGCCCGTCGGGGCGCTGGCGAGCACGTCGCGTCCGGCGAGGCCGGCGGGAATCGCGGCGCTCTGCACGGGCGTGGGCTCGGTGAAGCCGATGTCGTGCACGGCACGTAAAAGCTCCGGTCGCAGACCGAAGGAATCGAATTGTGAGATGTCTGTTGTCTTTCGAGCGTGCGCAATTCGATCGGACGGATTGCTCGAAGGCACTCGAAAGATCGCGCGAAGAGGGTGGCCTTTCCATTGTCGCACGCCCACCCGGTCAACGTCAAATACGTTGGTCGTGACGCGCCTCGCGCACCGATCGTCCCGGTAGGTCGCCGCTACCGCGAGTCAAATCGCATTCGCATGAGCGCTTTCGATTCCGCACGCCTCGATCGCATCGGCGAGGTTCTCGATGCAGACGTCGCCGCCGGTAAGATCCCGGGCGCCGTCGTCATCGTCGCGAGCGAAGACGACGTGGTCTACGAGCGCGTGTCGGGCTATCGCGACAAGCCCGCCGATGCGAAGATGTCGATCGACACGATTTTCCGCGGCGCATCGATGACGAAGCCGCTGGTTTCGGTCGCGGCGATGATGCTCGTCGAAGAGGGCCGGCTGCAAATCTGGGATCCCGTTTCGACCTATCTGCCGGAGTTCGCGAACGTCAAAGTCGGCGTCGAGCGGACCGGCGACGACGGCAAACGCGTCCTCGACCTCGTGCCGTGCGCCAAACCCATGACCGTGCAAGATCTGATGCGGCACACCTCGGGCATCACGTATGCGGCGTTCGGAGCGACGATGGTGCACGCGCAATACCGCGCCGCGGGCGTCGGCAACCCGGCCGAGAACAACGAGACGCTCGTGCGGAAACTCGCCGCGCTGCCGCTGGTCTTCCAACCCGGGACGACGTTCGAGTACGGCATGTCCGTCGACGTTCTCGGGCGCATCGTCGAAGTCGTATCGGGACAATCGCTCGACGTCGTTCTCGAGCAACGGATCTTCGCTCCGCTGCGCATGACCGATACCGCGTTCGTGCTCGCAACCGGGAAACGTGACCGCTTCGCGCAGCCGCTCCTCGCGAGCAATGGCATGAATCCGCTCAACGTGGTGTTCGATCCCGACGGTCCGCCGCCGGCGTACTTCGCCGGAGGCGCGGGCATTCTCACGACCGCGCACGACTACGTGAAGTTCGCGCGAGTGCTGCGCGGTGGCGGAAACGCAGACGGCGTGCGGCTCCTCTCGCGTAAGACCGTGGCGCTGATGACGAGCGATCATCTGCCGCCGGGCTGCGCGTACGGTCCGTTCACGCGGCTGCTCGGCATCACGGCGCCGCTGCCCGAATACGGTCAGGGGTTCGGTCTCGGGTTCGCCGTGCGGACGCAGCCCGGCCGCAACCCCAACGCCGGCTCCGTTGGTGATTATTGCTGGTCAGGGTTGTCCGGCACCTATTTCTGGATCGATCCCGCCGAAAACCTCATCGCGATCTTGATGATGCAAGCGCCGGAACTGCGCGTCCACTATCGCGCGTTGCTGCGCGATCTCGTCTACGGCGCGATGTACTAACCGATCGCGACGGGGCTTCGTCCATGAGTTGGGCGAAGCGCGATCGGGTGGACGAAATCGTAACCCGTCATCGCGGCGACATCGCGCAAATTCGCCTTCCGATGGCCGGCAATCCCATGCGCTACGTCAACGCGTATGCGTTTGCGCAAGACGACGGGCTCACGCTCGTGGACTGTGGGTGGAAGGCCGACGACGTCCTCGCCGTGCTCGAAGCCGGCCTCGCCGAGATCGGCGCGAAGATCGGGGACGTCGAGCGATTGCTGGTCACGCACGCGCATTTCGATCATTACGGCTTGGCGGCCACGCTGCTTCGGATGGGCGTTCCCGCACTGTACATGCACGCGGCCGACGCGCACTTCGCGAAGACGCTGCTGACCGATCCCGTGGCGACCGATCGCAAATCGGACGACTGGATTTCACGGAACGGATTCACGGCCACGGGTTCGCTCGAAGACGACGTACACTACAATCGCACGGAGTATGCGGAGCCGTCGGTTCTCGTGAGCGACGGCGATCGCGTCGGGCGACTGCGCGTCGTCCACACGCCCGGGCACACGCCGGGCCACTTGTGCTTCGTCGACGAGATTACGGGCACGATGCTCACCGGCGATCACGTACTGCCACGCGTCACGCCGCACGTCGGCACGTGGTTTCCGCCGTCACACGATACGCTCGGCGACTACGTCGCTTCGCTCAAAAAAGTGCGTGAGATGGGTGCGACGCGCGCGATGCCCGCGCATGGCGAACCGTTCGCCGATCTCGCCACACGCGCGACCGAACTGCTCGCACATCACGACGCGCGCGAACGGCAAATCGTGGTCGCGTTTCACGGCAAGATCAAGAGCGCGGGCGAGATCGCGCATTCGATCGGCTGGACGCGCCGCGAAACGCCGTTCTCGGATCTAGAAGAAGCGCACCAGCAGTTCGCGGTGGCGGAGACGATCGCGCATCTCGAACATCTGCGCGCGCGCGATTACGTGCGAAGCGAAGACGACGGCACGACCATCGTCTACGAGCTGCTCCCGCGCGCGAGCACGCTCGTCAGTGCGAGCGGCTGACGGACGGAGCCGCAGGCGCGCTACGGGGCGCAGGCGGCGCCGGGTTTCCGCGCATGACCGGAGCATGATAGCCCGGCGGGGCGATCCGGCTGCCGCCCGTCGGATACGCGTAGCCCGGCGGCGGAACGCCGATACGCACGGGACGGCGCGAGATAGGCTCGGGTTTATTGCCGGATGCCGGATTACCGCCGTTATAGGGCGGGACGTAAGTGCCGCCTCTGCCGTACCCGTTGCCGTAGCCCGGATAGTATCCGTTCGGCGCGTAGTAACCGCCGCCGCCGTAGTACGTCTGGCCGAAATAGAGCACGCCCGAACTGTAGGTCGGATCGTATCCGAACGCATAGGCCGGATAGTCGCCACCGTTCACCGCCGTCGCGTAATCGCCGCCGGGCAACACGGCTTGGCCGCTCGAAATCGACGACGGATCGACATCGATCTCGTCGGCTTCGAACGTCTTGCCGCTCGTATGACCCGTCATCGTCGCGATCTGGCCCGAGCCGAGCCCGAGTCCCGACGGCGTGATGACCGTGCCGTTGTGCAGCGAAACGTTGTCGATGAAGCCGCGGTCGTCTTCCAGCGTCAGCGTGTAGCGGCCGGTCACTTGATAGATGGTGCCCGAGATCGTCTCGTCGCCGGGACCGTTCTGCGCGTACGAGGGTTGATCCGCGAAGCCTGCGATCGAAAAGCCGCCCAGGAACGCGGCGCAAGCGAGTGCGGCGATACGGGTGCTGGAGCGGAATGCGCGGTTCATGTTCATCCTTATCTTAGCTTACTCTAAGAAACGTCAAACAGACCCGTGGATTCACGGGCACACTCTAGTTTTGCTGCGGCGACCGGCCGACGGCGCGCGTGTGGTTTTCGTTGGGTTCGAAGTAGAGCTTGCGCTCGGGATAGTCGACGTAGAGTGTGAAAAAGCGCAGGAAGAGCGCGCCGAGCAGCCCGTCGTCCTGGGTGTCGCCGAATGCGCCGGCGCGCCGTGCCCGCAGCACGATGTAGTTGCGAAACTCGAGGTCGGCGATCGCGAAGCGCGAGATGCGAAGCGGTACGATCGCGACCGGCCCGCCCACGCCGAAGACGACGTTCTGCGACTCGTCGAAGGGCGCGTTGGTGCCGCGGTCCACAACCGCGGCCGGGTGTGCCTGCACGAACCGGTCGAAGAAGAGCACGGGCGCCTCCGCCCCCGTATCGACGATCATGTCGTTGCCGAATTCGTTTCCGACCGCGACCCGGACGACGGGAATCTGTTTGTCGAGACGGATCGGCAGCGAACTCGTCGCCAGCGGCGGTTGCGTGAAAACGCTCGGGCGTATCGCGGTGACGCCGCCCGGGTCGACGTAGTCGATGCGCAAGACCGCGCCCGCGAGGAAGTCGAATCCGAGCAGACCGTCGACGCGCGTGCCGAACTCGCGCGCGTCGAGCGGAGCCGTCGCCATGACGACATCGCGCATCTGCAGTCGGCCGACGCGGACGACGGGTGAGATCACGCGCGTCGATGCGAAGGTCCCCGCGACCGTGAGCGCGCTCGAGCCGTAGCTCGGCAGCTTCAAGTCTTTGGCGGCCTGTGAGTCGATGACCATGCCCGAGGCACCCGTGTCGAGGACGAAGACGAGTTCGGTGCCGTTGACCTCCACGTCGACGTGGATGCGGCCGCTCTCGACCGTCGCCGGCAGCGCGACTTGGTTGACGTCCGGCGGAAACTCGACGAGCGTACGGCGGTCGGCGGGGACGGCGAACGCGTCGTCTGCGATGACGGGCGACACGTCGTCTTTCACGATCGTGCTTGTATACGCGTTGCCGCGATCGTCGCCTCCGGATGCTTTCCAGGCGCGGCGTTTGCCGCCGCTCCACGGCCGGAAGTCGGAGTAATCGACGTGCGCCCAATGCTTGCCGCGAACGATCTCTTCGCGCACGATCGCGAGGTCGGCGAAGTCATAGTATGTTTTTGCTACGGCGCCGTTTTGCAACCGGCTAGTGACCAGCCACAAATCGCGAGGCTGCGCGATGCGCGAGAGCGTGCGTTTGGGTTCCGGGGTCGCCGATTGCGCGGGCTCGGGTTCTTCGAGCACCGTGATGCCGTTCTCGTTCTGATGCCAGTTCTTGCCGCCGACGCTGCCGCGCATCGTCGTGAACGGGCCGAGCACCGACGTTTCGACGTAGTCTTCGCCGCGACGGACGTCGTGCTGCGTGCCGGAAAGTCCGGCGCTGTCGATCTTCGAATCGACGACTTCGCTCTTTGGCCGTGCGGCGTCGGTCTCGGCCTTGACGCGCGCGACGAAGGCCGCCGCCGTTTCGGCGCGCACCGGCGGACTCGCCGGACTCCCGGCGCACGTCGCGGCCACGACCACGAGCAGCGCGCCCGGCAGTCGCGCGCGCACGCTACTTGATGGTGAGCGGACGATAGCGAATGCGGTGCGGGCGGGCGGCCTCTTCGCCGAGGCGCTGTACCTTGTTCGCTTCGTATTCGCTGTAGTTACCGTCGAAGAAATGCACGTGCGAGTCGCCTTCGAACGCGATGATGTGGGTCGCGATCCGGTCCAGGAACCAGCGATCGTGGCTGATGCACAGCACCGTGCCGCCGTACTCCGCGAGTCCGTCCTCAAGCGCGCGCAGCGTCTCGACGTCGAGATCGTTCGACGGTTCGTCGAGCAAGAGAACGTTCGCGCCCGCGGTTAGCGTCTTTGCAAGATGTAATCTTCCGCGTTCGCCGCCCGAGAGGCTGCCGACTTTCTTCTGCTGGTCGGGCCCCTTGAAGTTGAAGCGTCCGAGATAGGCGCGGGACGGGATTTCGAATTTCCCGATCTGCAGGATGTCGAGGCCGCCGCTGACGTCGTCGAAGACGGTCTTGCCGTCGTCGAGCGATTCGCGCGACTGATCTACGATCGCCATCTTGACGCTCGGTCCGATCTTGATTTCGCCCGAGTCCGGCTGTTCTTTGCCCGTGATCATCCGGAAGAGCGTCGATTTTCCGGCGCCGTTGGGGCCGATGATGCCGACGATCGCGCCCGGCGGAATGATGAAGTTGACGTCTTCCATGATCATCCGGTCGCCGTAGCTCTTGCTGACGTTGACGAAGTCGATCACGCGCGCGCCGAGCCGCTCGGCGACCGGAATGAAGATCTCTTGCGTTTCGTTGGTCTTCTGATACTCGTAGCTCGCCAATTCTTCGTAACGCGCGATGCGGCTCTTGCTCTTGGTCTGCTGGCCCTTGGGGCCCTTGCGGATCCACTCGAGCTCGCGCTTGAGCGCCTTCTGACGCGCCGACTCCACGTTTTCTTCAGCCTTTAAGCGTTCTTGTTTCTGATCGAGCCACGAGCTGTAGTTGCCCTTGAACGGGATACCGCGGCCGCGATCGAGTTCGAGAATCCACTCGGCCGCGTTATCGAGGAAGTAGCGATCGTGGGTTACGGCGACGACGGTCCCGGAAAAACGCTGCAAGAATTGTTCGAGCCAGCCGACGCTCTCCGCATCGAGGTGATTGGTCGGCTCGTCGAGCAGCAGCATGTCCGGCTTCGAGAGTAGCAGGCGGCAGAGCGCGACGCGCCGCTTCTCGCCGCCCGAGAGCGGCCCGATGCGGGCGTCCCAGGGCGGAAGGCGCAGCGCGTCGCCCGCGATCTCGAGCTGCTGGTTGAGGTTGTCGCCGTCCGATGCGAAGATGACCGCTTCGAGCTTCGCCTGTTCTTCGGCGAGCTTGTCGAAGTCGGCGTCGGGATCGCCGTAGGCCGCGTAGACTTCCTCGAGACGTTTGCGTGCCGCGATCGCTTCGCCGAGCGCCTCTTCGACGGTCTCGCGCACCGTTTTCTCGGGATCGAGGACGGGCTCTTGCGGGAGATGACCGATCGTGATGTTCGGCATGGGCTTGGCCTCGCCGTCGAACTCGGTGTCTTCGCCCGCCATGATGCGCAGGACCGTCGATTTGCCGGCGCCGTTGACGCCGAGAATGCCGATCTTCGCACCCGGCAGAAAGCTCAGCGAGATCTCTTTGATGATGGCTTTTTTGGGCGGAATCGTCTTCGAGACTTTGTACATCGAGTAAACGTAGGACATTGCCGCCCTACGGTTCGCGGTGCCACCTGCGAACGGCCTTTTGCGGCGCGCGGGCGAAAACCGTCCGGCGATGGCCCGCAGAGCGACCGCCCCCGCAAAAGAATCGCCGTACCGTCCGATCCCGGTCAACAAGTATGGCGGGATCGACGCGAAACAGCGCAGGCTCCAGCGTCGCGAGCGGCTGATGGCCGCCGGTTTCACGCTCTTCGCAGCCCACGGTTTCGCCAATACGTCGATTGCGGCGCTCGCCGAAGAGTCGGGCTGCGCGCTGCGCACGTTCTACGAAGAATTCGGCAGCCGCGAAGCGCTGCTGCTCGAGATGTACGATCGCGTCATCTCGGGCGTGCTGCGCGATACGATTGCGGGAATGCGCGCGGCCGGCCCCGGGCGGCAAGAACTGATCCGCTCGGGTGTAGACGCCTACGTCGGATCCATGACGCGCAACACGGCGCACGCGAAGATCGCCCTGATCGAAGTCGTAGGCGTCGACCGTTCGATCGACAAGCGCCGTCGCGACGCGCTCAAAGCCTTCGTCGCGGGTCTGGCCGAAGCGATCGTACCGCGCCAGCGCGCGAACGCCCGGCAGCTCGACGACCTCGAATTGGTTATTTTTGCGCTCGCCGGCGCGTCCGACGAACTCTTGACGGAGTGGCTGCTATCCAAGGGCCGTTTGACTCCGGATCGCTTGTCCGGCGTCCTGTACGGACTCTGGCTGCGCGGTCTCGATCTCGCATAGGGCGCGCACGGTTCGGCCGAGAACGTGAAAGTGGAAAGCGATCGTTTCACTTTCTGTATCTACATGTGTTTTGCCACTGCCGCATCGTTACGATGTCGAGTCCGTTGGCATCGACGTCTTGCGAGTTGAAGATGACTATGGCTAACGGATCCCGACTATGCGCCGGCTTGACGGCATTCGCGTTCGCGTCGCTCTGCGCGACGCTCGCCGCGTGCGGCGGCGGCGGCGCGACGATCGGAAGCAGCGGCGTGGTGCCCGCAGGAGGCGGCGCCGGCAGTTCCGCGACGCCTACGCCCGGAGCGGCTGCGACCGCGACTCCGCTGCCGTCCGGCGCCGCGACATCGACGCCGTCACCGGCCGCGACATCGACCGGTTCGGCGATGGCGAGTGCGGCGGTAACCATTCCGACGTTCTCGATGCCGCTGACGCACGACGGGCGCTGGCTGACCGATGCCGACGGGCGCGTGGTGATCTTCCACGGCCTCAACGTCGCATACAAGAGCGATCCGTATACGCCGCAGGCGCAAGGCTTCACGCGAGAAGATGCGGCGATGCTCGCCCGCGAAGGTTTCTCGTCGGTACGGCTCTGGATCTGGTGGAGCGCGATCGAACCGTCGCCCGGCGTTTGGGACGACTCGTCGCTTGCCGCGACCAAACAATTCATCGGCTGGCTCCAGCAATACGGCATCACGGTCCGCTTGAATTTCGCGCAAGTGATCTGGGGTCAGGAGTTCGGCGGCATCGGCTTTCCCGATTGGGCCGCGAACACCGACGGACTGCCCTCGGTCAACCTCGGCGGTGACATCGAAGACGGGACGGTCGAGCCGTCGATCCAGCGTGCGTTCGACAACCTCTATGCGAACGAGGCGTATCCCGATTCGATCGGCCTGACCGATCATCTCTCGCGCGTCTGGCAGCACGTGATCGCGTATTTCAAGGGCACGCCCGGCATCATCGCCTACGACGTATTCAACGAGCCGGAGGCCGGCACGCAAACCAATACGTGCAACAATCCGGCGGGCTGTCCCATTTTCGATACGCAGACGCTCGCGCCGTTCTTCGTCAAAGAAGTCGCGGCGATGCGTGCGGTCGATCCGACCACGCTGATCCAGTACGAACCGTACGTGCTCGACGCGACCGGCCTCTTCGCGACCTACGTCAACGCCGGTAAGGACAAAAATCTCGAGCTGACATTTCATTACTATCCGCAGACCGACACCGCACTCTCGACGACGGCGCCGGCAGCGTATCGGCTCTTCGAAACCGACGCGACCAACAACGGTGACGCGATCGAAAACACCGAGTTCGGCGCGACCGACGACCTCACGCAGATTCGGGGCGTGATCGACACCGCGGACTCGCAGATGATGGGCTGGCTCTATTGGGCGTTCTACTCGACCGAGCCGACGGGCAACCCCGCGACCCCGACGACCGAGACGATCAATCCGCAAGAAGGCATCATTCTGGATCCCACGCAGCCGCCGACCGAAGCCAACCTCAAGGTCGCGAAGCTGCAGGTGCTCGACCGGCCGTATCCGTTCTTGATCGCGGGCACGCCGACATCGTGGAACTTCAACGTCACGAGCAACGTCTTCACGCTCGCGTACTCGACGACGCCGGTTTCGGGCGGCCCACCGATCGCAAAACCGACGGTTGTCGTCGTCCCGCAACGTCTCTATCCGTCCGGATACACGGTCTCCGCGACCGGTGCGACCGTCGTCTCGCTGCCGAACGTCAACGCTTTGACGCTCGTCGCGAATCAGGGCGCGACCGCGGTATCGGTCACCGTTTCGCCCGCGGTAACGCCCGCGTCGAAGTCGCGCGACGCCGTAACGCACGCGAGCGCGCGCAGCCGCCGCTGATGCGCGGATTCGCTTGTGCCGCCCTAGTCGCGGCGTGTGTGCTCGCCGGTTGTCGGGGCGGCGCCGCCGTCGGCTCGACCGCCCCCGCTGCGGTACCGTCGCCCGCGCACACGCCGTCGGCCGCGACGCCGGTGCCCGGTCCGAGCGCTTCGGCGACGCTCTCCCCCTCCGGCGCGGCGAAATGGGTGAGTGCGTGGGCGGACGCGCCGACGGGCGCGGGCCCCGGTCCCGTCGTGAACATGACCGTGCGCGAGATCGTCAAGCCGACCGTCGGCAGCCGCGGCACGATCCGGCTGCATTTTTCGAATTACTTCGGTACTTCAGCGATTACGATCGGCAGCGTCCACGTGGGCGTGCAGACCGAAGGCGCGGCCGTGAGCGGCGACGTGCCGGTGAGTTTCGGCGGGGCCAAGAGCGTTTCGATTCCGGCCGGCGGTTTCGCGACCTCGGACACGCTGCCATATTCGTTCTCCTACGGCACGGTGCTCGCGGTGACCGAATACATCGCAGGCGCGAACGCGCTCGTCACCTTTCACGAACAGGGCATGGGCAAGGTCACGAGTTACCAGACGGCCGCGAATGCGGGCGACGCGACCGCCGATAGCGCGGGCACGAGCTTTACGGGAACGACGATGAATACGTATCTCGTCGATCGCGTGGACGTCCTGGGAAACTACAAAGAGACGGTGATCGCGTTCGGAAGTTCGACCACCGACGGCTATCAGGATAACGGCACGGGCGTCGACGAGCACATGTCGTGGCCCGAGCAGTTGGCGGCCGTCCTGCATGCGGCCGGCCG
>CAZZUZ010000064.1:0-10482 GCA_964657315.1 Vulcanimicrobiota bacterium | reverse complement strand
CGTGACGAGGCCGTGAAACGAGCGGCCGATCTTGCCGTGATCGAGCATCAGACGAGCGCGGTCTTCGTAGGGCAGCTCGTACCAATTGATCGCTTCGCCGCGCTTCTTGTCCATCGGATAGAAGCACGCGTAGCGGCGCGCCGGAATCTTCGCCCATAGCCGCGCGGCGTTGCGCGGTTGTGCGGCTTGTTCGGCGAGGCCCGCGTCGAAGGCGTCGTTCCATTCTTGCGAATGCGGCTTGAGGCCGCGATCGCGCAGATCCGCGTGCAGCTTACCCGTCGCCTCGTAGAGTCCGAGTTCCAGGATCGAAACGTACGACGTCTGCTCGTCGAGAAAATCTGCGAGCGCGAGCTTGTCGAAGCGCGCCTGCACCACGCCGAGTTCGTCGAACGACTTGGCGTAGTGCGTGAGCATCAGGTCGCTCTTGTGGCCGAGCATCTGCGCGAGACCGCTGTCGGAATCCGGACCGCAGGTCGACTCGAGAAACGCGACCGCTTCGCGCGCAATTTCTCCGCGCCGCGCGGCCGGCAGCGCGTCGAAGGCGCGCCGTTTGAAGCGGAACATCCGGTGCAGGATGTTCCAGCTATCGAGGGACTCGGGCACGAGCGGATGGCGCATACGTGAGCGTTCGCGCCGCGCGGAGCGCACCCCCCGCTATCCGGCGACGCAGCGGTCGTGGCGTCGAGGCAGTGCAGACCGCTTTCGAGAGTGAACGTATCGCGACGATGTCTCCTGCGAAAAATCGCGTCGCGTGAACGGCGAGGTTCGCATCGGCCTCGATCTCGGCGGAACGAAGATCGAGATCGCCGCGCTCGACGACGCGGGTCGCGAGCTCGTCCGGCGGCGCATTCCGACACCTTCCGGGGATTACGAAGGCACGATCGCCGCGATCGTGCGCTTGATCGGGGACGCCGAACGCGAGATCGGACGTCCGTGTCCGATCGGCATCGGCACGCCCGGCGCGCTTTCGCCCGCCACGGGCCTGATGAAAAATGCGAACAGCACGGTGCTCATCGGCAAGCCGCTACGCGAAGACTTGCAGGCCGCGCTCGGCCGCGACGTCGTGCTCGCGAACGACGCGGATTGTTTCGCGCTCTCCGAGGCGACCGACGGCGCCGCCGCGGGCGAGCCCGTCGTCTTCGGCGCGATCCTCGGCACCGGCGTGGGCGGCGGCATCGTGATCGACGGGAAACTCGTCTCGGGCGCGATCGCGGGCGAGTGGGGACACAATCCGCTGCCGTGGCCCGAGCCGGGCGAAGAACCGGGCGCGCCGTGCTATTGCGGAAAATCGGGCTGCATCGAGACGTGGCTCTCCGGCCCCGGCTTCGCGCGCCACGCGGGCTATCCCGATCCGCGCGCGGCGCTCGCGGCGGGCGCCTCGCTCGACGCGTACGTCGACCGGCTCGCACGCGCGCTCGCGACGATCGTCAACGTCCTCGATCCGTTTGCGATCGTGCTCGGCGGCGGCATGTCGAACCTCGAACGGTTGCCCGAGCGTACGTTCGAGGCACTCGGACGTTACGCGTTTACCGATGCGCTCGCCGTGCGCGTCGTCCGCGCGAAACACGGCGATTCCAGCGGCGTGCGCGGCGCCGCACGGCTGCAGCCCGTGCGTGCTAGACTTGCGTAACATGCCCGTAAGCAAACGCACCATCGTCGTCGGACACGGCGACGATCCCGCGCTCCTGCGCCGCAACATCGAACACCATCTCTCGATCGGATTCGACGCCGTCGTCGTCGCCACGGCCTTCGACGATCCCGAAGCGAGCGCCGTCGTCGCGGCGTTCGCGAGCGAGTGCGTCGTAGCGCATTCGCCCGATCCCGCGACCGGCGACCCGTTTCTCTACTTCGACGAAGCGGCGGCTTTCGCGCGCGAGCGCTTCGCGAGCGAACGCATCGCGTTCGTCGATACGGACGAATTCATCGTGAGCCGGACCGGCTCGATCGAACGCACCGCCGCGAGCGAGCGCTACGATCTCGTCGTCATCGCGCGTCATAACGTCGTGCCGCGCCGCGCGGCGGACGGAACGCTCGAGCCGCTCGACCTCACCCAGCCGCTCGATCTTCCCGTGTTCGATAGCCCGCAGCCCATTTCGAGCCAATGGAGCGGCGGAGACCGCTCGACGCCGTACGTCTACGGCCGCGACGCAGCCAAACTCTATACGCGGACGCGCTACGTCGACGGGCTGCAGACGGGCGCGCACGGCATCAAGACGTATGCGTCGTTCGTCACGCGAACCGTCGACGAAGATCTCGCGATCGTCCATCTGCCCTTTACGACGCTAAAACGTTTCGAGCGCAAAGTCGAACACATCGTTCGCGGCTTGCGCAAACTCGGTCACCGTCTCCAGCCCGACGAGAGCTGGCATTGGCGACACTGGGCGACGCTCGACGCCGAAGGCATCCGGCGCGAATTCGAGTTGCAGGTGCACGACGCACGGGAAGCCGGCGGCCGCCACCTCACGACCACGCGCGAACTGCTCGCGGCCGCGCCCGCATTGACGATGCCGCTGACACCCGGTGCTTGGACCGCGCTGCACCGCGCCGTCGGCTATTTGCCGCACGCGTATCCGCACGTACCGCCGCCGGCCTGGCATCGAGAGATCTTCGACCCGGCGTGGTACGCCGACCGCTATTCCGACGTCCGCGCGTCCGTGGACGGCGGACTCATGGACAGCGAGAGCCACTATCTGCGCTACGGCGGTTCCGAAGGCCGTTCGCCGTCGGCACGGTTCGATGCCGCACACATTCGCGAGGCACTACAAAGGCGCGCGGGAGCCGAGATCGACCCGCATGACATCTTTTGGCTGTACTTCGACCTCGAGCCGTCGCAGCGGCCGAGCCCCGTCCCGAGGTTCGCGCTAGAAGCCCATTAAGCGCGCCATCGACGGACGCGCTAGCGCGACGATCGACGAGAACGGCCGTAGCAGCCGCTGATCGGCCTGCAGCGTGTAGTGCACGTGCGGATACTTCGCGGTCGCGGCGCGCCAGATCCAGTTCGCGACGTCCTCGGGCGACATCTTGATCCCCATGTTCTTGACGCCCTGGGCCGTATATTTTTGCTGGCCGAGCATCTCGCCCGCGACAAACGGCGGCGAAATGTCGCACACCGTAATGCCGTGCCGCTTGAACTCGATCTCGAGCGCTTCGGTCAGGCCACGCACGGCGAACTTGGTCGCGGAATAGACGGCGAAATCGGGCGTGCCGTAGATCGAAGAGGCGGACGCGAGGTTGACGATGCGCGCGCCCGGCGTCGCCTTGAGCGTTTCGAAAAACGCGTAGATCCCATTGACCACGCCGAGCACGTTGACGCGAATCTGCGCCTCCGAGTCTTCGGGCGAGATCGATTCGAAGGGTCCGACGCGCAGGATGCCCGCGTTGTTGACGAGCACGTCGACGCGCGCCGTCTTCGCGGCGATCGCGGCCGCGGCACTCGCGAGCGAAGCGTGCGAGGTGACGTCGGCTTCGCCCGACCAGACGCATGCCGCGCCGAGTTCCGCGGCGGTCTGCGCGAGCGTCACCGGATCGCGATCGACGATCGCGACTTGCCAACCGTCGTGCGCGAAGCGCTTGGCGGTCGCCGCGCCGATACCGCGTCCCGCTCCCGTGACCGCGACGACGGGCGCGCCCGATGGAAAGGCGTCGTTCATTCGAGATTCCTCACAGTCGTACGATACGTCGTCGCACGTTTCATGCGCCGCGCCGGCGTTCCGCCTCGACCGCTTCGACGAGCGCGCGCGGATTCTCGCGATACGTCGCCCGCAGGCTCGCATCGCGCGCGACCGCGTCCGCGATTTTCGCGAACGCGGCATTCACCGGCGCCGCGAAGCCGAGTTTTCGCGCCGCATCCGCGACCGCGCCGCTGAGCGCGTCGATCTCGGTATCGCCGCGTCCGGCGCGCACGTCGAGCAGCAGCGATGGCGGTTTCTTGCCACGAGCTCCGGCGATCCGCCGCCCGAGCGCCGCGCGCGCGAGCGGGCCCGGCAGCGACGCGGCGGCGAAGAGCGCGCGCACCGGATAGCGCGGTAGATCGATCGGCGCGAGCCCGAGCGAGAGCATGACGCGCCGCACTTCACGCACGGCTTCGATCTCGAGCGCGAACACGTCGCGATACGTCACGAGGCGGTTCGGCAGGACGTCGAGGATCGCGCAGCTGGCGTTCGCGATGATGTTGAGCGCGAGCTTGGACCACTTCAGTGCCCGGTAATCGGCGACCGCGGTGACGGGCACGTTCGTCGCGGCAAATGCCCCGAGGATGCCGTCGATCGGCACGGCGCCGACGCTCGCGAGCGCGAGCCCGCCGCGATTGGCCGCGACGATGTTGCCGTCCGCGGCGCGTTCGACGGGAACCGTCAGCGCCGCCGAGCAGACGCGGTCGGCGCCGAACGCCGCCGCCAAGAGTTCCTCGTTGCCGACGCCGTTTTGCGGCGTCATCACGAGTGCCGCTTCGCCCAGCCCCGAGCGGCGCAGCGTTTCGATCGCGGACGGCGTCGCGTACGCTTTGACCGCGACGATCGCGACGTCGGACGGCGACGTCCGCACGTCCGCCGCGGCCCGCGGCGCGTAGATAACGTCGTTGCCGGCAGCACGCAGCGCTTCGCCGAGATACGTCCCGACCGCGCCGGCTCCGACCACGTAGACCCTCACCGCAGACGCCTTAGCGGCCGGTACTGCCGAAACCGCCCGTCGACCGATCCGTTTCGCCGTGCTCGATCGTCTCGTCGAATTCGCCGCGTACGACGGGCGCTACGATCATCTGCGCGATGCGGTCGCCGCGTTTGATCGTAAAGGGCTCCGTGCCGAAATTGGCGAGCACGACGCCGACGGGGCCGCGATAGTCGCTGTCGATCGTTCCGGGCGAATTGAGCACGGTCACGCCGGCCTTGAGCGCGAGGCCGCTGCGCGGTCGCACCTGCACCTCGTAACCGGGCGGAATCGCAAGCGAAAAGCCGGCCGGAACGAGTGCGCGCTCGCCCGGAGCGAGCGTCACCTCCGAGGACACCGCCGCGCAGACATCGGCGCCGGCGGCTTCGGCCGTCATGTAGGCGGGCAGCGGCACGTCGAGCGCGTCCGGCGCGCGACGGATGCCGATCCGCACGCGCTCTACTGCAAGAGCTCCGCGAGTTCGGCTTGAAATTTCCCGATATCGTCGAACGAGCGGTAGACGCTCGCAAACCGGATGTACGCGACCTTATCGATGCGTTTGAGCGCTTCCATCAGCTTCTCGCCGATCATCGCCGCCGGCACTTCGTTGTCGCCGCGAGAAAAGAGTTCGCGCTCGAGAGCCACGACGATCTCTTCCATCTGCGCTTCGGAAACGGGGCGCTTCTCGCACGAGCGCCGCAGACCGACGAGCACCTTGTCGCGATTGTACTGTTCGCGCCTGCCGTCTTTCTTGACGACGAAGAGACGAGGCGCTTCCATGCGCTCGTAGGTCGTGAACCGATGCTTGCAATCCAAGCACTCGCGCCGGCGGCGGACGACGCTTTCGTCATCGCGCGAATCGACGACGCGGGTCTCGCTCTCGCGGCAGCTGGGACAGATCAGTTGAGGTTCCGCCTCCACGAACGGCCCCCACTAGATATGGGGCTCCGTAGGAGTATAAGCCACAACGGGTCGCTCCGCAACGAACGGCACGCCGGACCGAAATGCCGGTCGCGGCGCTGCCGGCTCGGTCGTCGGCTCTTAGGTCGCTGCGCCGATCTTGAACATTTTCGTGCCGCACACGGGGCACTTGCCTTCGGTGGCCGGACGGCCGTTCTTCATCTCGATCTGCTTGTGTTCGGCCATTTCGCGCTTGGTTTTGCACTTCACGCAGTAAGCGGTGGGTGATGCCATGATTGCTCGGAGTCCCTTCTTCGACCGCGTACTCTCGAGCGAATGACCCGAGGGGGGCGCGGAATCCCGCCGTCCATTCTCACGCGGCGGTCGGTTTCCTCGGAGGTTTCGCGCAGGGACCGCGCGGGCGACCCCTTGCCGCGGTCCGCGTCCGTCGCGAAAGAGATGCGATGCACCTTGCCCAGCCCCGCTTTCTGTTTCGGGACGAGATCTTCGCCGCGCGTCCCGAACGGGCGTCCGACACGCGCTTCGGCGGGCTCTGGGTCGCCGGATCCCTCGAGGCGCTCGCCCGGCCGACGGTCGCGATCGTCGGCTCGCGCGCGCCGTCGGCGGGCGGCCGCGCCCGTGCCAAAGAGCTCGCGACGACCCTCGCGACGCGCGGCGTATGCGTGGTTTCGGGGCTCGCTCACGGCATCGATTCGGCGGCGCATCTCGGCGTCGTCGACTGCGGCCGCGCGACGATCGGCGTGCTCGGAGGCGGCCATCGGCGGTTCTTCCCCAAGCGCAACGTGCCGCTAGCCGAGTCGATGCTGACCTTCGGCGGCGCGGTGCTCTCGCCGTTCGCGCCCGACTCGCCGGCGTTTCCGGGTCAATTCTTGCAGCGCAACGCGGTCGTCGCGGCGCTGTCCGATGTGGTGGTCGTCGTCGAAGCCGCCGAGCGCAGCGGCGCGCTCAACACCGCCGGCTGGGCGGCCGATCTGGGCATCCCGGTGCTCGCGTTTCCGGGCGACGTCGACCGCACAATTGCGGCCGGCTGCAACAAGCTCATCCGCGACGGCGCGGTCCTCACGCGCAATGCGGAAGACGTCTTCGAAGCCCTCGGCACGCTCAGCGATACGCGCTTGCCGGAGAAAGACGCGGCGCTGCGCGATCGCTATGCATCGGATCCCCCCGCGCTTGCGATCATCGGCGCGCTCGCGCTCGAGGCGAAATCGCTCGAGACCATCGCGTATGCGACGGGTCTCGACTCGGGTCTCGTCCTCTCGACGCTCGTGCGCCTGGAGATCGAAGGCACGATCGAACGCCGCGACATGATGGATTACGTGCTCGTCCCCTGAGGTGCGCCAAGGGAATCGATTATCGGTCCGAGGCAATATTTTGCCCATGCCCGCACGACCGTCCGCTACCGAACGGATTCTCGAAACGCTTTGAAGACGCGACTCATCGCCGTCGGAAAAATGCGCGAGCCGTACGTGCGCGATGCGGTAAGCGATTTTGCGAAACGCCTCTCGCGAATCGCACCGGTCGAACAGATCGAAGTCGCCGCTTCGCACGGTTCGGATCCCGCGCGAGCCATGCGCGAAGAAGCCGAGCGCGTCTTGCGGGCGATCGATTCGAGCGACACGGTCTGGCTGTTGGAGCGCACGGGCACCGAGCTTACGAGCGTCCAGCTTTCGCAAAAGATCGAAGCGCTCGCCGATGCCGCGACGTCGCGCCTGACGATCGTCGTCGCCGGGACCTACGGCGCCGGCGACGCGCTGCTCGCGCGTGCGAACTTTACGTGGTCCCTCTCGAAGTTGACTTTCCTTCACGAGTGGGCCCGTGCCGTCGTGCTGGAACAACTCTACCGCGCCGCGAAGATCGCCCGAAATGAACCCTACCATCACTGAACCCGCGCCGGCGGGTCCGATGTCCGATTTGGAACGTCTCGCTCTCGCACTCACCGTCGCGGCGGGCAGCGTCGTGGAACACGCGCGACCCGCGATCGTCTTCGAATCGCCGCGCAATCCCGATTTCGGCGACTTTTCGTCCAACGTCGCGCTGCAGCTCGCAAAATCCGCGCGACGTCCGCCCCAGCAAGTGGCGACCGATATCGTCGCGCGTGTGTTCGAGAACGAGCCGGAGCTGCACGAGATCGTCAGCGAACTCACGGCGGTCGGCGGATTCATCAACGTGCGTCTCGCGCCGTCGTACTGGCAGCGCAACGTCGCGGCGGCGCTCGCTGCGGGAACCGAGTTCGGTCGCGGCGCCCCGACGGGCGAACGCATTTCGCTCGAGTTCGGCAGCGCGAATCCGACCGGGCCGCTCGTAGTCGTGCAGGGCCGCACGCTCTCGATCGGCGGCTCGCTCGCGAACGCGATGCGGTTTGCGGGCATCGACGTGACGACCGAGTGGATCGTCAACGACGCGGGGTCGCAGCTCGATACGCTCGGCCGATCCCTGTACGCACGCTATCGGCAAATCGTCGATCCGGCGTTTCCGTTCCCCGACGGCGGGTATCCCGGCGATTATCTCGTGCCGATCGCGCAAGCGATTCGCGATGCCGACGACGGCGAGTTCGATCGCGCCCCCGAAGAGACGTGGCTGCCGTTCTTCACGCAAACCGGCCGCGACGCGCTCGTTGCGGGACAACAGCGCACGTGCGAACGGTTCGGCGTCGAATACGATCGTTGGCAGAGCGAAAAAGCGCTGCATCGCAGCGGCGCAGTCGAGGCCGGCATCGTCGCGCTGCGCGAGCGCGGACTCATCTACGACGCCGAGGGCGCCGTCTTCGTTCGCGCGACCGATTACGGCGACGACAAAGATCGCGTCGTCGTCCGCAGCGACGGGCGTCCGACCTACTACGGCGCCGACGTCGCGTATCATTACGACAAACTCGAGCGCAACGATCGCGCGATCCTCATCCTCGGCCCCGATCATCACGGCTACATCATGCGGCTGCAGCTCATCGGCAACGCATTCGGGAAACCGAACTCGATCGAAGTGCTCATCGCCCAGCAGATGACGACCGTTCGCGACGGCGAGGTCGTCAGCTTGAGCAAACGTCACGGCGACATCCTCACGCTCGACGAAGTCATCGACGAAGTCGGCACCGACGCGGCGCGCTTCTTCTTCGTCATGATGAGCGCCGACTCGCCGATGACCTTCGACCTCACGCTCGCCAAAGAACAGTCCAGCGACAACCCCGTGTACTACGTGCAGTACGGACACGCGCGCATCGCTTCGATCATCGCGAAAGCCCCGCCGCGGCTCGTCGAACGGGCGCGAGCGGGCGAGTCCCTCGAGCGGCTCGTCGAACCCGCGGAGATCGCGCTCGCGCGACGCATCTCGGAATTTCCCGCGACGGTGCGTTCGGTCGTGACGGGCCGAGCGCCCAACCGCTTGGCGCGGTATGCGCAGACGATCGCGAGCGACTTCACGCAGTTCTACGTCGCGCACAAAGTCCTCACCGGCGACGAGGATCTGGGCGTCGCCCGCCTCGCGCTCTCGCTCGCCGCGAAGAACGTCTTGGCGAAATCGCTCGAACTCCTGGGAGTGAGCGCCCCCGACTCGATGTAACTGCTTTTCGCTAAACCGCTTTGACGATCGGCGTTGGAGCCGAGGGCATCGACGGCGCGGCGTCGGCTACGGGGTCGATCGTGCCGGCGGGAATCGCCGATGGAAAGGCCTGCGGTTCTCGGGCTTCGGTGCGAAAGAAACGCCACGCCACCTTACCGAGCGCGGCCGCGGGAATGCCGAGCAGCAGCCCGGGCAGTCCGAAGAGCTCGCCGCCCGCGAAGGTCGCGAACATGACCAGAATTGGCGATACGCCGACGCTCTCGGACATGATCTTCGGCACGAGCAGATTGTCCGAAACGCGCGCGATCGTGAAGACGATGACTTGCGTCCAGATGACGATCTGCGCGCCTTGCGGTGCGGCGAGCGCCAGGGCGAGCACGTGCACCGCGAGCATCCCGATGAACGGGACGGCGTAGGCGATGCCCGCGATGATGCCGAGCAAGAGCGCGAATTTGAAGCCCGTCACGAGCGTGAACGCGAAGACGAGCAGCCCCGTGATCGCGCAGAGGGCGAGCTGTCCGGAAACGTAGCTGCCGAAGACCTCGGCGAGTTCGCGCCCGAGCTGACGCGCCCGCGGACGCCGGGCCGCGGGCAAGAGCGCGTACCACGAATCGAAGAGCGTATCGCCGCGCAACAGAAAAAACGCCGCGAGCACGAGCGCCGAGATGCCGATGATCGCGGCGGTGAACGTTTGTACGAGGATGTTCGAAAACGACGAGAGCAGCACCGCGAGCGAGAGCGACACGCGTTCGGCGATGAAGCCGCGCATGTTCTCGAAGTCGGCGGGCAGATACGCCCGGCCGACGTGCGACGTCAAAAAACGCTGCGTCTGATCGGTCCAGCCCTGCAAGATGCCGATGTACGTCGGCGAGTTGATCGCGATCGATTGGATCTGCGCGAGCGTCGCCGGCACGACCAGCGTCGCGAGCACGATGACGACCCCGATCAAGCCGAGATATACCGCCGCGATCGCCGGACCACGCGGCACTTTGTGCCGTTCGAGATACGTCACGACGGGCGAGAACGCGAACGCGATCGTCGCGGCGATGGCGAAGACCGTGAGCGTGCGCGGGATGCGCGACGCGAACCACAGGAGCGCGAGCGCGACTAGCGCGCCGCCGGCCCACAGCAGCGCGCGCCGGCGCAGACCCGGCGTCCCTAAAGCGTTTTGCACAACAGGCGCCGCTCGGTCGAGAACCCCGCCTGCGCGTACAGTTCGCGCGCCGCGAGATTGTCTTCGGTGACCATCAGCGCGAGGTGCGCGTGGCCGCGCGCGCGCGCCGACTCTTCCGCCGTCGCGAGCAGCTTCGCCGCGATCCCATGACGCTGCGCGTCGGGCTCGACGGCCATATAGGCCACGAACGA
>CAZZUZ010000063.1:0-10614 GCA_964657315.1 Vulcanimicrobiota bacterium | reverse complement strand
CTCGTCACGGGCTGACCGTCGACGAGCACGAGCGTCTGTTCCGACGTCGAACCGCGTAACCCGTAGTTCACCTGTGAGCCGAAGCCGCCGTAGTTGTAGAGTTCGAGCCCCGGGACGTCGACGAGCGCGTCGTAGACCGTGCGCGCGCCGTACGCGTCGATGTGCGCGCGATCGACCACGAACGTCGGTTTTGCGGACTGAGAAACCGGCTCGTCGCGACGGTCGCTCGTGGAGACGCGGCCGACTTCGCGCAACATGGGGCTCGCGCTCGCGGATGGTGAGGGTGTCGGCGACGGCGCGCTCTGCGCGAGGCCCGGCACGGGTAGTACGGTCGCGCCGAGAACGACGGCAGCGACGCGCAAATCAATAAACTTCAATTGTTGTTCCTAACACCTTTTCGCGAGGTGGCATCGGTAGAAGAGGCGTTCGCTGCAGTGTCCTGACTCGCGGATCGTCGCTCTTTCGCTCGCGGCCTTCCCGCCGTATTCCGGCAGTGACCGCGGGCAGCTCCCCGCATACAGTGGCGCGACCGTCCCGGACTTTCCGCCGGGTTCCTGACGCGCGAACGCTTCGACTCTCAATCGAAACGCGAATCGCTTTCTCCTGCGCAGGAGGGCGATTCGCGAGCGTGAACAGCGGGCGCACGACACAATCGAACTTCGATCGCAGCGCATGGGAAGTCGGAATACGAGCCGACGCGGGCGCGCCACTGTATGCGGGGACCGCCGGTGCACGCAGGGCCATTGTCTCGAGCGAGATGAGAAGGCCGCACCGGACGGGACGATCCGCGAGCCAGGATACCGGCTGCGATCGATACCGAGATTCTCTTCGCGAGGGAGACTTCTGGAATGACCGTTCCGCGTATCGTCATCGCGGGTGCTTCGAGCGATGTCGGCAAGACGACGCTGGCACTCGGCATCGTCGGCGCGTTGCGCGCCCGTGGCAAGCGCGTCGTCGCCGCGAAGTGCGGCCCCGACTTCATCGACGCTTCCCATCTCGCGGCGGCGAGCGGCCGCGTCGCGCGCAACCTCGATCCATGGCTCGCGGGCGAAGCGTTCGTCGCGGCGTCGCTCGCGCGGGCGGGCGCCGATTGCGACATCGCCGTCATCGAAGGCGCGATGGGACTATTCGACGGCAAACACGGATCGAACGAAGGCTCGAGCGCACACGTCGCGCGAATCCTCGGCGCGCCCGTCGTGTTGGTACTCGATTGCGGCAAAGCGTCGGCGACCGTCGGCGCGATCGCATACGGTCTGGCAAATTTTGATAAGCGCTTGAGCGTCGCGGGCGTCGTTCTCAATCGCGTCGCGAGCGACGCGCACGAAGACACCGTGCGGCAAGCGGTGATCGACGCCGGTTTGCGCGTGTTCGGCGTCGTTCGTCGGGACGAGCGGCTCGCGCTGCCCGGCCGCTATCTCGGTCTCGCGGGCCCCGCGGCGGGCACGCAAGACGTCTACGCCGCGCTCGCGGAAACCGTCGAACGCTGCGTCGATCTCGACGGGCTGCTGCGTGCGGCGGACGACGCGCCCCCGCTCGCCGCGGATGCGCCGCCGCGCCCGCCGCGTCCGGGCTCTCGCGTTCGCGTGGCGATCGCGCGCGACGAGGCGTTCTGGTTCTACGACGAATCGAGCTTGGACGCGCTCACCGCGGCCGGCGCCGACCTCATACCGTACTCGCCGATGATCGATCCGTTTCCCGACGTCGATGCCGCAATCGTGGGAGGCGGATACCCCGAGATGCTCGCCAAGCCGCTGAGCGAGAATTTCGCCGCTCGCGAAGGGTTGCGGCTGGCGATCGAAGCCGGGATGCCGGTCTATGCCGAGTGCGGCGGCCTGATGTACCTCACGCGCGCGCTCGCGACGGCGTCCCAAACGTATGCGATGGCCGGCGCGATTCCGGCGGTGTGCACGATGTCGGCGAAGCGCTCGGCGCTGCGTTACGTCGAAGCGCTCGCGCTCGACGACGGGCCGCTCTTCGCGCGCGGCGAGACCGTGCGCGGACACGAGTTCCATTATTCGACGACGCGCTACGACGTCGACGAGAGCGTCTTTGCGATCGGCGAAGAACGGGAAGGGTTCGTGCGCGGAAATCTTCACGCTTCGTACGTGCACCTCCATCTCGGCGCGCACGAAGCCGCCGTGGAACGGTTCGTCGCCCGTGCGCGCGCGTACAAGCTCTCCGTCGCGGCGGTGTGAGGAGAAACGTTCATGGCAGATACTGGTGAAAGCACGCCGGCCCGCAAGCAATCGTCGATCGCAACGCGCGCGGGCGACGGCGGTCTGACGCGGCTAGGCGGCGGACAGTCGATTTCGAAAGCCGATACGCGCGTCGAAGCCTACGGCGCGATCGACGAACTCAACACGGTCATCGGCGTGGCGCGTTCGCGCTGCCGCGACGAAGAGATCCGTCGCGAGGTGCGTGCGATCCAGCGCGACCTCTTCGTCGTCGGGTCCGCCGTTTCGACGCGTGCCGAAGGCAAGAAGCCGATTCCGACGGTATCGAAAGATATGGTCTATCGGCTCGACGCACTGGTCGAACGTTTCGAAGCCGAACCGGACGTGCTGCGCGACTGGTCGATCCCGGGTGAATTCGAAGAGTCGGCCGCGTTCGACATGGCGCGCGCGATCTGCCGCCGCGCCGAACGCGCGAACGTGCGGTACGTAACGGCGGGCGGCGTCGTGCAGCCCACGGCGCTCGAATACCTCAACCGCCTCTCCGATGTCCTGTGGCTCTGCGCGCGCGTCATCGAAGCCCGTAACGGCATCGACGCCCGGCTGCGCACCGAAGACTTTCCCGGGCCGCCCTGGTCCCGCGCCTGGTAACTCGGGAGTCAAGCAGAGTGGGCGCCGCAGCGCGCGCGGCGGAGGTCCGTTAGAGATTCTCTTCGATGTCGAGCATCGTCGCATTGGTATGCAGATCGATCGCGAAGCCGCTGACGACGAGGTAGCACCGCGAGGCGCGGCGCGCGAGCGAGGTGGTCAGGCGCCCGAGCACGCTCGAGAAGATACGCGCCGACGGATACGCGGGCACGATGCCCCACCCGGTCTGCTCGCTTACGACGATGACGTCCGCGGCCGTCACCGCGATCGCGTCGAGCAGCGCGCGGGAGCGTTCGCGCATCGCGGCTTCGAGCGCGATCGTATCGACCGCGCCGTCGACGACGTGCTGCGACGCGATCGCCCCGAGCCACGTGCCCAGCGACTCGACGAGCAGCAGACTCTCGATCGACGCTTCCGCGACGAGTGCCGGCAAATCGATGCCGGCGACGGCCGTCTCGACCGTCTGCCAGTGTGCCGGGCGTAGCGCGCGATGCGTTTCGATGCGCGCCGCCCACTCCGCATCGTTCGAATCGCGCTCCGCGGTCGCGACGTAGACGACGTTGCGGTTCGCGCGCGCGGCGAGCGCCTCGGCATAACGGCTCTTTCCGGAGCGCGTCGGTCCCGTGACGAGCGTGAGGCGAGCCTCCGCCCGCATCGGAGTTAGGCTGAAGCCTCGGCGTCACCGCACGCGGGTGCCACGCGGAATGCCGCATACCACAACGCGAACAGGATCGCGAAGCCCGCGACGTTGACGATCGCGACCCGGCCCATCGCGCTCCCCGACATCATCTCGTGGCGAAACGCGCCATACGTCGAGAGCACGGCGAGTTCGGCGACCAGCGGCGCCGCGAAAGCGAAGGCCGCCGGGACGTTCCGTGCGGCGAACGTCGCTGCGAGTGCCGATAGCCCGATCACGAACCCCCAGGCGAACGTCGAAGCGGTGAGCGCGTAGTGGTGGACGGTGAAGCCGAGGATCTGGCTGACGAGCCACACGGCCCCGACCGTGCCGTACGCCGCGCGTGCCGATAGCGCGCGTCCGGCGACGGCGGCGAGCGCTGCGAACGGCAGCGCGCACGCGAAGATCGCGCCGAATGCGATGCTCGTCGCGCCGAGAATGCCGCCGAATACGACGCCGTCGATCGATGTCTTCATAACGCTGCAAATCCCGTGCCGGCGAGCGTTCTCCTCTACGCGCTCGCGGGTCGCACGCTCATCGCGCCGCGAGGTGCGCGAGCGCGGCGACGAGTCTCGCGTTGTCGGCTGCGCTGCGAACCGCCACGCGCACGAATCGCCCGTCTTCCAAGCCGTCGTAGGACGTCGCATCGCGCAATACGATCCCGAACTCGCCGACCGAACGCCGCGCGAGCCCGGGCGCGTCGACGTGTACCGGAAGTTCTAGGAGCAAAAAGTTGGCAGCCGACGGCAGCGCGCGGAAGCCGTTCGCGGCGAGATTTTTCGCGAGTTCCGCACGCGCGCATGCGTTTTCGTTCCTCGAACGTTCGGCGAACGTGTGGTCGCCGAGTGCGGCTTCGAGCGCGCGCGCGGCGATCGAGGAAACGGACCACGAAGGCAGCGTCGCACGCATGCACCGCGCGACGTCCGGATGCGCGACGGCGAACCCGACGCGCAGCGCGGGCACGGCGAAGAACTTCGTAAGCGAACGCACGGCGACGAGCGACGGCGTGACGGCCGCGACACCGTCGATCGATTCGTCTTCGATATAATCCACGAACGCCTCGTCGACGATCGTTTTGCGGCCTTCGCTCGCGAGCGTCGCGACCAGCGTCTGCAGCGCCTCGCGCGAGAGTGCGGAACCCGACGGATTGTGCGGGGTGTTGACGACCGCGCAATCGGCCTCGAGCGCTCGCGCACGCTCCGCGATATGGACTCCGTCGAGCGCGAAGTCGCGCGCGCGATCGAGCGGCGTCGCGACGAAGTCCGCGTTGCGGCTCGAGAGCGCGCGCCGGTATTCGCTGAAGGCCGGCGTCGGAACGAGCGCGCGCCGCACGCCGAGCGCCGCGATCGCGGCCTCGAGCAGCGCCGCTGCGCCGTTGCCGACGACGATCGCCTCGGGATCGAGCACGTGCTGCGCGGCGAGCGCCTCGCGCAGTTTGCGATACGTCGGTTCGGGATATCGCTCGAGATGCGAGGCGTCGTGGGCGGCGTCGCGCAGCGCGCGAAGCAGCGCTGCCGGAGGTCCCAGCGGATTGACGTTCGCGCTGAAGTCGAGGAGCGCGCCCGGCTCGACGCCTCGCTCGCGCGCGATCGTTTCGATGTCGCCGCCGTGAATGGGAAGCCCCGTCGCCGCGTTCACGCCGCCTCGAGCAGCGACACGACCGCGAAGCAGAATGCGGCGCTCACCGCGGTTGCGGCGACGACGATCTCTTCCGCGCGGCGAATGTCGAATACGTGCGGCGACCCGAAAACCGCGCCGAGCTCGGCGCGGTCCGCGAGGACGCCGCCGTACGCGTTCGCGCCGCCCAGGCGCACGCCGAGTGCGCCCGCCATCGCGGCCTCGGGCCGGCCCGCGTTGGGACTCGGGTGCCGCGCGCCGTCGGCGAGCAAGATCGCGTATGCGTCCTTCGTACTGCCGCCCGCGACCGGCGCGACGAGCGCGATCGCAAGCGCGGCGACGCGTGCGGGCAGCCAGCACAAAACGTCGTCGAGCTTCGCTGCCGCGAATCCGAGATTCGTATACGGCGGCTCGATGTGACCGATCATCGAATCCATCGTGCTCGCGGCTTTGAATGCGAGCGCGAGCGGCACGCCGCCGAACGCGAGCGCGAGCATCGGCGCGATGATGCCGTCGCACAAACTCTCCGCGAGCGTTTCGATCGTCGCGCGCGCGACGCCGTCGCCGTCGAGGCGCTGCGTGTCGCGGCCGACGATGCGCGAGACGCGCGCTCGCGCTCGCTCCAGGTCGCCCGATTCGAGCGCTTCGCGAACCGCGCCGCTCTCGCGCAACAGATCCCGCGCGGCGATCGCGGTCCAGCCGAGCAGGACGTCGCATGCCTCGGATGCTAGCAAACTCTTGCCACGCAGCAATTCGCGTGCGGAAAACGCGAGCGTCCACGTCCCGCCACAGGTAGCGGCCGCGATCGCGAATCCGAACAAGCGTTCCGCGGGTGCGCTGCCGCGAGCGAACGCGCGCGCTCCGCTTTCGGCGCGAGCGATCGCCCAGCCGAAGAAGCGCACGGGATGCGGGAAGCCGGGCGGATCGCCGAATGCCGCGTCGGCGGCCACGGCGAGCGCGAACGAACGAGCGTTCAGCGCGCTTCTCCACACGCGGCGACGAGACGTGCGACGTCGACCGATCCCCGCACGTGCGCGGCGAGCCGGTCGAGGCGCGCTTCGCGTTCGCTCGAAACGTTCGCGTAAGCCTCCGGCGGCGCGAGACCGCACGTCGCCCGCGCCCCGGCGACGAACGCGTGACGGAACGCGTCGTTCGCAAACGCGCCGTGCAGATACGTGCCGATCGCGCGACCGTTGTCGGAGATCGCGCCGTCGTCGATCGCAGCGCCGTCGCTCTCGCGTACGATGCGTGCGAAGCGCACGGCCCGCGGCGCGTAGGACGTGCGGCCGCAATGGATCTCGTAGCCGTCGATCGCCGCGCCGTGAGGCAGCGCGCCGCGCAAGAGCGTCGCGAGCAGCGTGCCGCGTGCGCGTTCGGTGACTTTCTCGCGTGCGAGTTCCGTCGCGATCGGAAGAAGTCCGAGGCCGGGCTCCTCGCCGCCGCCTTCGACGCCGAGCGGGTCGGCGACGTGCGTGCCCATGATCTGCATGCCGCCGCAGATGCCCAGCACGAGCGATTCCCGCGCGGCGCGTGCGATCGCCGGCACGAAGTTGCCATCACGTACGAAACGCAGCGCGGCGAGCGTCGTCTTGGTTCCCGGCAAGATCACGAGGTCGGCGCCGGCGAGTGCGTCGGCGCCCGCGGCATAGGCGAGATCGACGCTCGGCTCCGCCGAGAGTGCGTCGAAGTCGGTGAAGTTCGACAGGTGCGGCAGCGCGACGACGACGACGCGCAACTTGCGCTGCGGCGACGTTTCGCCGTTCCAGATCGCACGGCGTGCGAGCCGCAAACCGTCGTGCGCGACGCCGTCCTCTTCGTCGAGACCCACGTTGCGTAGAAACGGCACGACGCCGAAGCACGGCTTACCGGTGCGCTCTTCGAGCATCGTGACGCCGCTCTCGAAGAGGCTCGGATCGCCGCGAAAGCGGTTGACGATCGTGCCCGCGACGATCGCGCGATCCTCGGGCTCCAGCAGTGCGAGCGTGCCGTACAGCGCACCGAAGACGCCGCCGCGATCGATGTCGGCGACGAGCACGCACGTCGCCCGGGCCGCGTGCGCCATCGACATGTTGACGAGATCGCCGTCGCGCAAATTGAGTTCCGCGGGCGAGCCCGCGCCTTCGAGCACGACGAAATCGCGGTGTTCGGCCACGCGCGCGTACGCCGCGTGCACGACGGGTGCGAATTCGGCGACGCGCCGCGTATGGTAGTCGCGCGCGGTCACGTCGCCCCAGACTCTGCCGAGCACGACGACCTGCGAACCGCGTTCGCCCGTGGGTTTGAGCAGGATCGGGTTCATGTCGACGTGCGCCGCGACGCCGGCCGCTTCGGCTTGCAATGCCTGCGCGCGTCCGATCTCGCCGCCGTCGGGCGTCGCGGCCGAATTGAGCGACATGTTCTGCGCTTTGAACGGCGCGACGCGGTAGCCGTCTTGCTTGAGGATACGGCAGAACGCCGCGGTCAGGAGCGACTTGCCAGCATGCGAAGCCGTGCCCAAGACCATCAGTGCGCGCGCCATGGTGGAAACCTTGCCCGCGCGTGCCGCCGCGCCTCCCCGCGTTCCCAGGAAAGTCTATACCGGCGATGAGACAATCGCGCGGTATGCTCCGCCTGCGCCGACTTTTTGCTTTCGCGCTCTTGCCCCTACTGTTTTTGAACGGCGGTGCGCTCGCGCTCGCGCAGAGCGATACGGGCGAGATCGTCATTACGGTCGTCGACGCGACGACGGGTGCGACGCTCGCGGACGCACGTGCGATCCTCGTCGGCCCGCAAACGGCGAGCGCGCTCACGACCAAGGCGGGCGTCATCCAATACACCGACGTGCCGATCGGGATCTATCGCGTCCGTGTAGTAAAATATGGCTACAACGGCAGCGCGTCTTCCGAGTTCGAGGTGCTGCCCGACCGCTCGGTGGCCGTACGCGTCGCGCTCGCGTTATCGACCGGCGGCTTGCGCGTCATCGGGAGCGTGACCGCGAAGTCGAGCGTCTCGATCAGCCAGAGCGACATCAACGAGAACAGTCCCATCCGCCGGCTCTCGGACTCGCTCACGGACGCACTCGATAAAGTCGCGGGCGTTTCCGTGACGCAGGATGCGACCGATCCGAATTCTCCCGTCACCGTCTCGCTCAACGGTCACGACGAGTCGCAGACCTCGATCTCGCTCGACGGCATTCCGCTCTCCGCACCGGGCAGCACGGCGAATCTGCGCGCGATCGGTACCGATCTCTTTTCGGGATCGAGCGTGAGCATGTCGCCGTCGGCCGGCGCGCTCGGCGGCGGTGTGAATTTTCGCACGCTGCAGCCGACGCAGTCGCTGCAGATCCGTGCCAACGGAACGACCGGCACGTTCGACCGCTCGAACTACACCGTCGCCGGAACGGGCTCGGTCGGCGCGCTCGGACTCGCGCTGCAGCACTCGTGGCGCGGTTCGAATAGCCCGCTGACGTTTCAAGATTTCGAAGATCAGAGCGGTCTGACGTACCCGCACGAAGGCGAATCGACGAGCCTCGGCGATTTCGCGAAGTTCCGGTATCGCTTGAACGACGAACGCACGACGGTCAGCGGCACGGCGCTCACGAACAATCTCGACGCCCACGCCGTTTGCGCGCAATACGTGACGAACCTGCCCTGCGGCATCGGGCCCAGTAACCAAAACTACTCACGGTTCGCGTTCGCGTACGGCACCGTGCAGTCGCTGATCGGCACCGTCGCGACCACCGCGTCGTACTATACGAGTTCGAGCACGCAGAACACCGACGACATCGACCGGTACGTGCTCTTTCCGAATTCGTCGTTCGACGGAACCGGCGTCGAGGACGCCTGTAACGATACGTTCTCGGATACCGGCGCGCAGCTCTGCCCCTCGATCGGCAATAACGTGAGCCTCACGCGCGGCGTCGCCTACAGCGCGTCGATCGCGCAGGGGCGCCATACCTATACGCTCACCGGCAACACGTATTCGTCGATCTCGAGCGATACGCCGACCGCCGGTTCGCAGTTCGAGACCGCGTTCACCAACGCCATCTCGTCGTCGAGCTATCAGCTCTCCGACGCCTTCAAATCGAGCGACCGGCTCACGCTCTCGCCGCGCGTCTCTCTCGTCAATACGACGTCGCTCGGAACGAGCGTGCTCGCGGGCTTCGGCACGTCGTGGCGTCCGCGCTCGAGCGATACGTTCACGGCCGACGTCAGCGTCGGCAGTTCGCAGCCGTCGCTCGACGTCAACCGCTCGTTCAGCGACCCGCTCTCCGCGCGCTTCGACTGTTCGGCGGATACGGCGATCGTCAGCGGTCCGGGCGACGTCAACGGCGGCGCGCAATCGGCGGTGAGCCTCGACGGTTCGTGGACGCACCAGTTTTTGCGAACGGGCGCGACGGTGACGGCCGACGTGTTCTCGCAGGTTCAGAGCGGCCAACTCATCACGGCGGCGATCGCCGAGCGGCCGTCGTACTTTCCGGTGATCGCGAGCGGCACGTACCTCGGCGCGATCGATACGGCCTTTCACACCGCCGCCGTCTGCGGCGCCGCGGCGCACGATCCGACGGTATACGTCAACGAACCCGTCGGCGGGACGCGCCGCATCTACCAAGGGCTCAACGCGAGCGCGCGCATCGGAGCCGGGCGGTATCTCGTATTTTTGCCCAATTATACGATCAACGTCGCCAAGCTCACGGCGGCGAGCGCGCGTCTCGACGACGGCCCGTCGACGACCATCGTCGGCGAACAGCTGCCCGGACGTCCGATCCATCGCGCGGGCCTCACGATCGACGGACTGTTGCCGCACAGCGGCACGGAATTGCTCTTCAACGCGCAGTACACGGGCGTCAACAATCAGCAGAATCTCGGTTCGTACGCGATCTTCGCAGCCGGCATCTCGCACGGATTCGGTCCGGGCCGCGTGACGTTCTTCGAGAACAACATCTTCAACACGTACGCCGCCGATTTTGCGACCGACGCGTTCGACCGCCCCCTCGCGCTCTCCGACGGCGAACAGTTCCGTACGTCGGCGACGCCGCTGACGCCGCGCGTGCTCAGCCTCTCGTATACGATGGCGATCGGTGGCGCGAAACCGGGGCCCGCGCTCGCCGCCGTGTCGCGCATCGCCCAGAATGCGGCGCCCGCGGCGCAGGCTTCCGGCGCGCCCGGTCAAGGCGGGCCGAACGGCCGCGGCGGATTCGGACGGCTGCAGGCCATCCCGCCGCCCCCCGGCACGGATCCCCTCTCGGTAGCAACGACGCGTCAGTCGTGCGACGCGACCGCGCAAACCGGTGCGGTGCCCGAATTCGCCGCGTTCAAAGCGTACGTCGCCGCCTACGAAGCGAAGCAGACGCCGCCGGCGGTTCCGGGCGTCGATCTCATCGCTCACGCGACGGCCGCCGGTAGTTCGGTGCCATACTATCTCGAGATCCGTCCGAAGTTCCCGCGGGCCGCCGGCGCCGCGGGACAGACTCCGGGCGGCGGCTTCAACCGCGGCGGAGGCGGCTTCGGCGGCCCTGGCGGC
>CAZZUZ010000062.1:0-10637 GCA_964657315.1 Vulcanimicrobiota bacterium | reverse complement strand
GAGGTCGCCGCTCGCGACCTCCGCCGCGCGCACGTAAAATTCGACGGAGCGTTCGAAGGCTTGATTCGCAGCTGCGTGATCGCCCGCGAGTTCGTTGTAGAACGCCGTGCTCTCGCGATCTCCCGACGCGAACGAATGATAGGCGATCGCATTGATCGTCTCGATCGATGCGGCGTCGCCGCGCAACGCGTCGAAGATCCGCCGGTGCACGGAGCGCCGCTGCGCTTCGAGCATGTCGCCGTAGATCGCTTCCTGCACGAGCGCGTGCGGGAAGCGAAGTACGTGCGGCTGCGCGGTCTGCTCGACGAGTCCGATGCGATTCGCGTCGCGCATCGTCTCGAGTGCGTGCTCTTGCGTCTCGGCCGTGACGCGGGCCAAGACCCTCACGTCGAACGACCGGCCGAGCGCGGCGGCCACACTCACGGTTTCTCGTTCTCGAGCCGGGAGGATGAGGAAGCGCTCGAGCACGCTCTGCGCGATCGAGCGCGGAACGGCCGTCTCGCCCGCGGCGCCCGAGAGTGCCTGACGGACGAGCTCGCGGGCGAAGAGCGGATTGCCTTCGGCGCGCTCGACGATGCGCGCGCGCACGTCCTTGGCGACGTCCGCGCCGCACATCGCGCGCACGACTTCTTCGAAGGGTGCGCGTGCGAGCGGCTCGACGCGGCAGTGCGTGACGTTGTCGAGCGCTTCCAAACGCGCGAGTTCGGCCGCAACGTCTTCGCGAGCGGCCCCGGTCCGATATGCCGCCACGAGTAAGAATGCACTACGTTCGGTCACGGCGACGATCTGCCGCAGCAAGTGGAGCAGCGCGACGTCCGCGTTATGGAGGTCGTCGATGACGAGCGTGGTCGGCGCGTCCGCGGAGGCGAGGCGAAAGAGGCGCGCGGCGGCTTCGAAGCAGCGGCGCCGTTCGCCCGCGCTCGGAGGCACGCCCGCGAGGTCGGCGTCGAGCAGACGTCCCACCGCCTCGCGCAAGCCCGGATGCAGATCGAAGAGTTCGCCGCGCGCGTGCAGCAACTGCTCGATCACGTGTGCGACCGGGGCGAACGGCGAAGATGCGGCGTCGAGCGGAGCCGGTGCGAACACGCGGCCGTCGCCTTCGTGTACTCGGACGAAGCTTTCGAGGACGCGCGACTTACCGATCCCGGCGTCGCCCGAAACGATCAGAGCGCCGCCGTCGGCGCACTGCGCTTTGCGGTAGCGTAGCTCGATGGCTGAAAATACTGCCTCGCGGCCGATCGGAACCGATGCCGCCGTTTTTTGCCGTTCCACGTCGGCCATAGCGTATCTCAAGCGTTGCCGCCCGGTAAGGGGTCGCGCGTAAATTCCGGGGGTAACCGCGCAAGACTCAGGGTCCGCGGTCGTGCCTGCATAGCTACCATGAGTGTATCGAGGCTTCCAGCCTCCCCGCTTTCCTTTTGGAGATTTGCACATGCTCTATCGCAGTGCGACGATTTGCGTCGCCTTCTGCGCCGCGCTGATCGGCTGCAGCTCGAACACGACCTCCACGCTGGCCCCCGCGCGCGACACCGTGACCGCGACGCCCTTCGTCGGGCCGCAAACGTGGAAAGTCTCCGCAGGATCCTTCACGTCGAACGAGGCCCTGCAGGCACTTTCCTACTATCCCGCCGCGATCACCATCGACGCCGGCGATACCGTGACGTGGGTCGCTCCGGCCGCAGAGCCGCACACGATCTCGATCCCGGTGCCGGGCACGACCCCGCCTCCGGCGACCGACCCGACGGCGCAATCCGTCGTCGGCGGCGGAACCTACGACGGCTCGGCCTACGTCAGTTCCGGCTTCATCGGCGGCGGCGCGACCTATTCGATCACGTTTACGAAACCCGGAACCTATTCGTACTATAGCTTGCCCCAGGGCTTCGTGACGGGCACCGTCGTCGTCGCGGCCGCCGGTACGGCGTATCCCCATCCGCAGAGTTACTACGATTCGCAAGCGACGAGCGAGATCGCAAACGACATCTCGATCGCGCAAGGTTCGGTCGCGAGCATCCCTTTCGGCCCGGGCTCGAACACGATCGCCGCAGGCGTTTCGCCGGGCGGCTCCGCTCCCTCGAACGGCACGGTCATGCGCTTCCTCGACGGACCGACGCTCGCCGACGACGAGAGCGTCACGGTCGCGGTCGGCACCACGCTCACGTTCGAGAACCTCTCGAACGACGTCCCGCACACGGTGACGTTCCCGGCGCTCGGCGGTTCGCTACCGGCGGGGCCGCCGTTCCAACCCGGTACCGGCACCACGACCTACGACGGCACCGCGCTCGTGAACTCCGGCGTGATCGCGCCCGGCGGTTCGTTCAAGCTCACGTTCACGAAGGCCGGCACGTTCCCGTACTACTGCCTCTTCCACAACGCCGCGGAAGGCATGGTCGCGAGCATCACCGTCACGTAATCCGCCCCGTCGGCATCGGCTTACTCGAGCGCGGCGAGTTCGTATTTCGTCAGGACGATTTCCGCCGCGGCGATGTTCTCGTCGAAGTGCGCGATCGACGAGGTGCCTGGGATGGGCAGCATCGCGGGCGATTTCGCGAGCAGCCACGCGAGCGCGATCTGCGACGGCGTCGTGCCGTGCGTCTTGGCGATACGTTCGATCGCGTCGTGTTTGGGCGAGCCGTTGCCGCCGAGCGGAAACCAGGGCAAGAACGCGACGTTATCGCGCTCGCATACCTTCACGACGTCTTCGGCGCCGCGGTCGTCGATGTTGTACATGTTCTGAACGGAGACGATCGTCGCGGATTTCTTCGCACGCTCGTAATCGGCGACCGACGTTTCGGAAACGCCGATGTGCTTGACCTTACCGGCCTTCTGCAGATCGGTGAACGCACCGAGCGATTCTTCGACCGGAACTTTCGGGTCGAAGCGATGCAGCTGAATGAGATCGATGCAGTCGAGCTTGAGCCGCTTGAGGCTGCCCTCGACGCAGTCGCGCAAACGCTCGGGCCGCGCATCGATCGGCCACTGATCGGGGCCCGTCCGCTCGAGCGCGGCTTTGGTCGCGATGACGAGATCTTTCGGATAGGGATACAGCGCCTTCGCGATCAGCTCTTCACTCACGTACGGACCGTACGAGTCCGCCGTATCGATGAAGTTGACGCCGCTCGCGACGGCGTGCTTGAGTAGCGCGACCGCACCGTCGGGGTCCGTCGGCGGACCCCAGACGCCTTTGCCCGTGATGCGCATCGCACCGTAGCCCATGCGACGCACCGTGAGATCGCCGCCGATCGTAATGTCGCCGCCCAGAGTATTCGTGGTATTAGTAGCCATGCTACGAGCGTATCCAAAAACGCCGCGATGTCACGCCGCCGCGACGGCTAGGCGAGCAGCTTCTCGTAATCCCCGGCGCTGAGCATGCCGGCGGGAGTGCCGTTCGCGAGCTTGACTTTGTACATCCAGCCCTCTCCGAACGCGTCGCGGTTGACGGCGGCGGGGTCGGCTTCGAGCGCGGCGTTGGTCTCGAGTATTTCGCCCGCGATCGGATTGAAGATTTCCGAGACCGCCTTGACCGACTCGACGACGCCGATCGACGCTTGCTCCGCCACGGCCGTGCCGGCCCGCGGCAGCTCGACGTAGACGATGTCGCCGAGCGAGTTCTGCGCGTAGTCGGTGATGCCGATCGTCGCGACGTCACCCTCGATCTTCGCCCACTCGTGGTCTTTGGTATAGAGCAGTCCCTCGGGATTCGCCACGGTCAGCCGTCCTTTCGCACTGGTCGTTTGTAGAATGGGAGCGGTACGACGGTCGCTTCGTGAATCGCACCACGAATCTCTATGCCCAGGACGGTTCCGGGAATCGTCGCCGGCTTCGGTACGAGCACCGTCGCGACGTTCCGGCTGCCGACCGACGGCGCGAGCGACGCGCTCTTGACCTCGCCGATGCGTTCGGCGCCGAAGTAGACGGGATAGCCGGCCCGCGCCGGCACGCGGCCCTCGAGCACGACTCCCGCGATTCGGGCGTACGTATCGGCATCGCGTTGCGCGACGAGCTCGTCCTTGCCGAGAAACTCGCCTTTGCTGAACTTGACGGCCCACTTTTGGCCGCCCGCGAGCGGCGAGAGATCTTCTTCGAGCTCGTGGCCGTACAACGGCATCCCCGCTTCCAAACGCAGCACGTCGCGCGCGCCGAGGCCCGCGGGTTCGAGCCCGAGCGTCGCACCGCGTTCGAGCAGCAGCTTCCAGAGCCGCGGCGCGTCGGCGCCCTCGACGAAGAGTTCGTAGCCGTCTTCGCCCGTGTAGCCGGTACGCGCGACGATCGCTTTCGCGCCGTCGATGCGGCCCTCGTCGCAGAAATAGTACTTCATCGCCCGGACGTCGACGTCGCACAGCGGCGCGACGATATCCGCCGCTCGCGGACCCTGCACGGCGATGAGCGCGCGCGAGCCGTGAAAGGTCTCGAGCTTCACGTCCGGCCGTCCGGCGACGCTGGCCTGCAAGTATGGCCACATCTTGTCAGCGTTGCCGGCGTTGACAACGAGTAGCCAGCGATCGGCGAGCCGGTAGAACAGCACGTCGTCGTGGCAACCGCCTCGCGCGTTCGTGAAGATGTTGTAACGCGCTTGCAGCGGCTTCATCGTCGCGACTTCGTTGACGGTCAGCGCGTCCGCCCACGCCGCGACGCCATCTCCGGAGAGTTCGTATTGCGCCATGTGCGAGAGGTCGAAGAGGCCCGCGCGGTTACGGACCGCGTCGTGTTCTTTGAGAATGCCGGCGTACTGTACCGGCATTTCGAAGCCGCCGAACGGCACCATTCGGGCACCGAGCGCGACGTGTTCGTCGTGCAACGGCGTGCGCTTGAGGGAATCGCTCACAATTTCTCCGGTTCGCCTTCGGTCTGCCCGGCATCGCTTTGCCCGTCGACGCGGTGCTTGGACGGGTTCCAGCCGCGCGCTTCTTCGACGGGCGTATTGAGGAACGAGAGCGTCGCGTGCGCGACGAGTTTCTCACCGCTGTAGACGTGGACTTCGCCGTACACGATGCGTTTGCCGGGCTTGAGCACGGTCGCGTGCGCGACGAGGTCGTGCGGCGGCAGAGCGGGCCGCAGAAAACTGCACGTCAGCGACGCCGTGGCCGTCGGCTGCGTCGGCCCGAAGATCGACGCGAGCGCCACCCAAAAGACGGTGTCGCACAAACTCACGATCGCGCCGCCGTGAACCGCGCCCGCACCGTTACGCACCTGCGAACGGAACGGCATGCGCATCGTGGCCTTGCCTTTGCCGAGGCTCGTCAGGTGAAGGTCGAGCGTCTGCGTGAAATCGGACTTCGCTTTGTTCCAGCGCTCGATCGCGTTGTCGATGTCCTCGGGGTTGAGGACGTCGCTCAAAAGACGTCTCCGGCTTTGGCGAGTTCGCGCCGAAGATATAGCGGTAAACTGAAGATACGCCGATGCGTCTCCGCATCGTAGAAATAATTCTCGCCGCGTAACCCGCCGACGTAGTCGTCGACGCGCTCGGGCGCGAGCGCCGCGACGTCGACCGTATCGCTGCAGGCGATGAAGGCCCAATCGTTATCGAACGCCGGAACGTGCGAGTAGAACGAACGCACGTATTCGTAGTAACCGCGCAGGGTGCGCGCCATCTTCGCATGCGTCGCCATGTTGTGAAAGCCGGCGGTACTGGCTTGGAGCACGTAGACGCCGCCCGGCGCGAGTCGCGCCTTGATGTCGCGGAACACTGCGTCGCAAAACAGCGGATGCGACGGCGAATCTTCGAGCGGCTCGGTCAGATCGGAAACGATCGCACCGTAGAGGTCGCGGTCGTCGCGCAGAAACGCCAGCGCGTCGCCGACGATCACGCGCGCGCGCGGGTCTTCGAACGCTCCGTCCGACCATTCCGCGAGATATCTCTTCGAGAGCTCGACGACGTCGCCGTCGATGTCTACCATCGTGCAGCGCCGGACGTCGGAGCGGCGCAACGCCTCGCGCAACGTCGCACCCTCACCGCCGCCCAGGATCAGGACCTCGGAACGGTCGTCGATCGCCGCAAGCGCGGGATGCACGAGGCTCTCGTGGTAGATCTTTTCGTCGGCCTGCGAACTCTGTGTGTCGCCGTCGAGGACGAGCATCTTACCGAACGCGGCGCTGCGGACCACGGCCACGTCTTGGAACGGCGTGCGTCCGCTGAAATACGTCTCCTCGATGGCGTGATGGTGGAATTCGGTCGGGGAGAACTCCTCGACGTACCACTGCCAGTGGGCTGTTTTCGGCATCGTCTGTTGGCAGAGATTAGTGGACGTACATGACGTCGCTGCCCGTCGGCGGCGCGATCACATTGTTCTGCACGAACTGCGTGGGCACGGGCGACGCAGTCGACGTCCCAGTGGGCGACGGCGACGGGGTGCCGCCCGTAGCCGGGTTGTACGGCAGCGCGACGATCGCGTCGTTGTAACCGCTCGCGCACGTTACGGCCGGATTGCTGCCGAGTGCGACGAGGTACTGCTGATCGGACGAGATGCCGACCGACGAGATATTGGTCAAATTGACGTTCGCCGAATTGCACGCGGTGTAGTGGGGCGCGTTGGCGGACGGCGCGGCGGTGTTCTGCACGAACGGCGCGACGATCGAAAGCGAGTCGCCGTTGATGCCGCCGATCGAGAAGATGCCGACGTCGGTTCCGACCACGGCGAATTCGCCCGCGGTCGTGATCGCGATCGAGCGGATCTGCGTCGCACCCGGCAGCGTGATCGTCGATGACTGCGTGATCGCCGTCGGCATGCCGGTGACGAGCGTGAGCACGTTGCCGGTGCCGGCCGTCGACGTTCCGCCGATCAGCGCGCGTCCGACGTCGGCCGGATCGAATGCGACGGCGCCCGTGCCGCGCAGCGTCGTGTACGAGCCAAGCGTCGTGTCGTCGGCCATCGCGTTGAACTGATAACCCGACGCCGTCGGCGTGACTTTGAAGACGAGCAGATCTTGCGTGCCGCGGACCAGCGCGTTGATCGTCGTGGATCCGTCGGAGTTCACGTGCTGGCCGATACGCACGATGTTGCGCGGAAGGTTCGGAATATTCTGCAGCTTATAACTCGAACCCGAGAACGGAACGGAGTTTCCGTATTGCGGCGGCGCGTTCGTGAGCGACGTCAGCGCGACGATTGCGGGAGTCGAACCCGTCGCCGGCGTGCCGAGCACGAGACCGACTGCGGCGGAGCTACCGCCGACGATGTCGACCGAACTCGCATCGGAGAGCAACGGCGCGTTCGCGGCGGTCGCGGTGGAAGTCGGCGCGGGCGAAACGACGCCGGTGGGAGCCGCCGTGGGCTGTACCATCAAATCGTAGGGCGAGCCGACGGGCGTAAGCGCGCCGACGGACGTTCCGAAGATGTCTTGCGCGAGCGTGTAGCCGCCGCCGGGCCCCTGCAGGATGGCGATCGCGTCGGAGGCGTCTTGCGCGAAGCCGAGTTCGCCGACCGACGATGTGAACGTGATCGTCCGCGGCGAGGCGGGCGTGTCGCCCGAGGCGCAGAGCTTCGTGTCGTTGTCTTCGAAGTGCGTGTATTGCACGCCGCGGAACGATCCGCCGTTGCCGGAATCGGGCACGTAGGCGAGACCGAGCGAAATCGCGCAGGGCGTCGCCGCGGCCGTGGACGCCGATGCCGTCGGCACCGGCGTCACTGAACTCGATGGAGTCGGCGTCGAATTATTGCTGTGCCCGCATGCTGCGAACGAAAGCGCCACGACCGCGATGCCAATAGCGAAGAGACGCGGTCGCGTCAAACCCGAACTTACCAACGTAGAACTTACCCCTTTATGCGGAACGTTTCGCCACGGCTCGGCCAGCGTGCTCGTGAACCACGTGCGTGTATTGACCGTTGGTCGACGCGATGCCGCGCTTTACCTCGGTGGTCAGCATGCTCGTCGCTCCCAGCTTCTTGGCGGCATACTCGCACGCACGCCACGGATCGGTGTGGTCCCCACACGTGTAGAAATCGACCGCTGCATAACCAGACTCCGGCCACGTGTGGATCGAGAGATGAGACTCCTGGATGACGACGACCCCCGAAACGCCTTGCGGCATGAAGCGATGGAAGGCGACTTTCAAAATCTCGGCGTTGGCTTCTTTTGCCGCTGCTTCCATGATGGAACGGACGCCGTCGACGTCGGTCAAGAGTTCGGGCTTGCAGCCGGAGAGCTCACAAACGATATGGGTACCACGAGTTTCCAAATTTTCTCCTTGGGCGTTGGTTGGGAAATCCCACCTCCAGGCTGCGTCGGCTGGCGCGTGCGGTGCACTTGCGTCCCCGACCTATCGGAGCGATCTTGCCGGCATTGTGGGGTTTGAGTCCCACGCAATACGGACGTCTCTCCGCGATGGCACGTTGGGCGTGCCTCCCCGATTTCGCCGTTACACGGCGAAGGACCCAAGGCCTAAACCTCAGGTCCGACGAGCATGATACCCCCCCACCCCCCCCTTGTAAAGCGCTTTGGGTCGAAGGTTAAGAACTTGGACCGACGTATGCTACCGAGCGTCGGACGCACGGGGACGCCGCTTCCTTACCGTACCGAGCATGACGCTCTCGCGCATCCTCATGCTCCCGCTCCTCGTGCTGCCGGCCTTCCCGCCCGCCGTCGTCGACAAAGACAGACAACCCGACGTTCGGCATGCACATGTCGCAGATGCCGGGCGTCTCTGACCGGAGATTCTCCAGCCTTTCCTTGACTATCTCGGCCCGCAGGGGTACCCTTAGAGCCATATGGCTATCGAGCTCAAGCCCGGGACGGCTCCCGTCGAGGAAGACTACCGTCACGGATTCCACGATTCCGAAGAATCGTACCGGTTCAAATCCGCCAAGGGGCTCAACCGCGAGATCGTCGAGCGCATTTCTTCGATGAAGAACGAGCCCGACTGGATGCTCCAGTTCCGGCTCAAGGCGTACGAGACGTTCCGCGCCAAACCGATGCCCGAGTGGGGCGACAAGGCGTTGCTCGAAGAGATCAACTTCGACGACATCCATTATTTCGTGAAGGCGGGCGACCGTCCCGAAATTTCGTGGGACGACGTTCCGGCCGACATCAAGAAGACGTTCGACCGTCTCGGCATCCCCGAAGCCGAGCGCAAGTTCTTGTCAGGCGTTTCGGCTCAGTACGAATCGGAAGTCGTCTACCATTCGGTGCGCGAGGATCTGCTCAAAGACGGCGTGATCTTCTGCGACATGGACACGGCGCTACGCGATCATCCGGAAATCGTCAAAAAATATCTCGCGACCGTCATTCCGGTCGGCGACAATAAGTTCGCCGCGCTCAATTCGAGCGTCTGGTCGGGCGGATCGTTCGTATACGTGCCGCCGGGCGTCGAAGTGAAGACGCCGCTGCAAGCCTACTTCCGTATCAATACGGAGAACATGGGCCAATTCGAGCGCACGCTGATCATCGCCGATAAGGGCGCGAAGGTCCATTACATCGAGGGCTGCACCGCACCGCAGTTTTCGACCGCGTCGCTGCACAGCGCCGTCGTCGAACTCATCGCGATGGAAGACGCGTCGATCCGCTATACGACGATCCAAAATTGGTACCGGAACATCTTCAATCTCGTCACGAAGCGCGCGGTCGCGTACAAGAACGCGACGGTCGAATGGGTCGACGGCAATATCGGCTCGCGGCTGACGATGAAGTATCCCGCCATCTATCTGATGGGCGAAGGCGCGCGCGGCGAGATCCTCTCGATGGCGTTCGCCGGCGAAGGCCAGCATCAGGATGCGGGCGCGAAGATCATTCACGCCGCGCCGCATACCACGTCGGTCGTGACGAACAAATCGGTCTCCGCGCACGGCGGCAAGACGACGTATCGCGGTCTGGTCGAAGTCTTTCCGGGCTCGGTCGGCGCGAAGACGCGCGTCAAGTGCGACGCGCTGATCATGGACGATAAGAGTTCGAGCGATACGAAGCCGACGATGAAGATCGACGAGCCGCGTGCGACGGTCGAGCACGAGGCCAGCGTCTCGAAGATCGGCGAAGAGCAACTCTTCTACGCGATGTCCCGTGGCCTGAGCGAAGCGGACGCGACGGCGATGATCGTCAACGGCTTCTTCGACTTCTTCGTCAAGGAACTGCCGATGGAATACGCCGTCGAACTCAACCGTCTCGTGAAAATGGAAATGGAAGGCTCGGTCGGCTGACGCCGCCGCGCCGGTCGCCCGCAAAGCCCCGCGCTCGACGAGCGCGGGGCTTTCGAACGTTCTCACTCGCTACAGGCGCGCTTTGAAGTAATCGGCGATGAGATGCAGCCGCTCGATGCGGTGCAGCGGTTCGCCGGTACGGCTCAAGTCGTGATTCTCGCGCGGAAATTCGACGAGCGAGACGTCGCGGCCGAGCGCTTTGAGCGCGGTGTATTCTTCGTACGTTTGATCGACCGGCGTGCGGATGTCCTGATCGCTGTGGATCATCAGCATCGGCGTCCGCACGTGCGCGACGTACGTCAGCGGCGATTGTCTGCGATACGTCAGCGGATCGTCCCACGGCGCTCCCCACGACAATTTTGCGTCGGGAATCGACGCGAAATCGGAGCCGAACGCTTCGGAGGTCAGGTCGCTCACCGCGCGTTCGGCGATCGCCGCTTTGAAGCGATTCGTATGACCGACGATCCACAACGTCGCGTAGCCGCCGTAACTTCCGCCGAGGACGCCGAGTCGTTT
>CAZZUZ010000061.1:0-10662 GCA_964657315.1 Vulcanimicrobiota bacterium | reverse complement strand
GACCGCGTCGCTCACGGCGGGCGCCTGGATCTTCTGGCCCGCGCGCACGGTCGATCCGCCGACGCTGCCCGTCGCCGCCATCCAAGGCAACATCGCGCAGAAGATCAAGTTCGTGCCGGGCTCGGTCGAGATGGCGATCAAACGCTATACGTCGCTGACCGAACGCGCCGCGCTCTCGCATCCCGCGCTCATCGTATGGCCCGAGACCGTCATACCGACGGCGATGAATCAGAACGCGCAGCTGCGCGCGCAATTTGCGGCGCTCGCCAAAGCGTCCGACGCGGAGTTGATCGTCGGCACGAACGTCGTGACCGGCACCGATGCGTTCAACGCACTCTACTTCTTCACGCCCGACGGCGGCCTCGATCAGATCTATCGCAAGCGCCAACTCGTGCCGTTTGCGGAGCATCTGCCGTTCGCGCAGCTGCTGTCGTGGATTCCGCTGACCCAAGAGATCTCGCACTTCTCCACGGGCACGGCGCGAGGCATCACGGGCGTCGGCGGCCTGCGTATCGGGCCCGTCATCTGCTGGGAATCGGCGTTCTCCGACATCGCCGTGCAGGACGTACGCGCGGGCGCGGACGCGTTCGTGGTCTCGACCGACGACGCGTGGTTCGGCACGACCGCGGGCCCGTACGAACACTCGCAGATCTCGCAGATGCGGGCGCTCGAGACCGGACGGTGGATCGTGCGCGCCGCGTCGACCGGAATCAGCGGGATCATCTCGCCCGACGGCCGGTACCGGCACGCATCGCAGCTTTCCGAAGAAGCGGTCGTACCGGGTGCGATCGGCACGCCGGTCGCGACCGCCTACGACTCGATCGGAGCGCTCGCGATCGGTCTCGCGGCCTTCGCGCTCGCGATCGGCGTCGCGTCTACGGGACGTCTTCGCGAACGATGAATCCGCGCATCAGGCGCGCGCTGCTCTGGCTCGGCATCGCCTTCGCCGCGTTCGTCGTCTTCGGCATCTATCAGGCGGGGCTCAACGAAGTGCCGCCGCCGCCGAACGATACCAACATTACAGCACCCCGCGGCGGCGACGCCGTCGGCGAACGCATCAAGTCGCGCTCGTGGGAAATCCGCTACGATCGCATGGTCTCCAATTCCGACCAGACCGTCGTCGATCTCTACGGCGTACACAAAGGGACGATCTTCCGTGACGGCAAGGCGTACCTCAACGTCCGCGCCGCGCACGTGACGGTCAATACGGTGACGCACGATTTCTCGGCGGCCGGACCGCTGCACGTCGAAACGCTCGAAACGCATCCGCGCCGTTCGTTCGACACGGACTCTGCGGTGTGGAGCGAATCCACCGAAAAACTCACGCTCGCTCATAAAACGACGATCGTGAGCGGTGCCGATGCCCCCATGGTCGTCGGAAGCCTAACGCTCGACGTAAAGTCCGGAGACGTCGAAGTAACCGACGCCTCCGGAGCGATCCGCTTTAAGTAGCCTTTTTTACGTCCGGCTTCGCTTCGCCGTTCGACGCGAGCGCTTTCGCTTCTTCGATTAACTTCTTTACCTTTTGACCGCCCTTATGGCCGATCTCTTCGTAAAAATCCGAACCATACTTTTCCTTGACGACCTTGCCGCCTTTTTGTCCGATCGTTTCGTAGAACGCGGCACCGTGACGCTCGCGCGTCGCTTGACCGCCCTTCCGTCCGATCGCTTCGTAGAAACCCGAACCGTAGCGCTCGCGGACGGTGTCGCCGCCCTTCTTGCCGGCTTCACGAACGGACATCTCGCCGCCCGGTTCTTTTACCGGCTTCTTCGCTGCCGCAGATTTCGGAGCTACATCGGTCTTTTCCATTTGAGCGCCTTTCTGCGTAGATTTGACGTCGGGTGTGTCGTTCGAGGACTCGGATGACATTGCGGAAACCCTTTCGCGTACTCGCGAAACTGGAGAGGTGCGCGGGAGCCGCACCACTGGCTCGTACCCATGCCATGCGGCCTTAAACTAGGGCGTACAGCAGATTGATCGATACCATTATCTCGCGCGCGACGATCTACGACGGGTCGGGCGACGTTCCGATCGTCACGGACGTCGCACTCGTCGGCGATCGCATCGCGCTCATCGGCGACCTCGCGGAACGCGACGCACGCGAGCGCGTCGACGCACGCGGTCGCGCGCTCGCGCCCGGATTCATCGACGCGCACTCGCATAGTGATGAATTATGGCTGGCCGACGGTCGATGCGAAGGCAAGATCAGACAAGGCGTAACTACCGAGATTGCGGGCAACTGCGGGACCTCGGTCGCGCCGCTGCGCGGTCTCGCGCAACGCTATAAGAGCGACGAAGCCAGGGCCGCGGGCGTCTCCCTCGACTGGCGCGATCTCGACGAATTCTTTTCGATCGTCGAGCGTGGCGGCGTCGCGCTCAACGTCGCGACGCTCGCGGGCCTAGGCACCATACGGCGCGGCGTCGCGGGCGATCGCGAAACGCGACTCGAGGACGACGAATTGCGCGCCGCCTGCGATCTCGTGCGCGAGTCGATCGAGCACGGCGCCCTCGGCATTTCGAGCGGACTGATCTACGTGCCCGGCCGCTACGCCGACGCGCGCGAACTTGATGCCTACGCGCAGACCGCGCGCGCCGCCGGCATGCCGCGCTACGTCTCGCACATTCGCAGCGAGAGCGACGAACTCGTCGACGCCGTGATCGAAGCGCTCGAGATCGGACGGCGAAACGAAGTCGCAGTGCAGCTGTCGCATCACAAGGCGGCGGGCAAGAAAAATTGGGGGAAGGTCCATCACTCGTTAGAATTGATCGCAAACGCGCGGGCGGCCGGCATCGTCGCGAACGCCGATGCGTATCCGTACGTCGCGATGTGGACCGATCTCGATACGCTGCTGCCCGAAGATGCGACGCTCGGCGGTCGCGAAGCAACGCTCGAACGGCTGCGCGATCCCGAGACCGCCGCGGCGCTGGCACTGCGGCTCGAACTCGATCACGGCGGCACGTGGCACGACGTGCAGATCTCGACGCTGACCAACGAGCGCTATGCGTCGTTCGCCGGAATGCGGCTCGACGAGATCGCGAAGCATTGGCGTCTCTCGCCCGCGCGCGCGACGCTGCGGCTCTTGAGCGAAGACGGACTCGGGACGCAAGCGATCTTTTTCGCGATGAACGAAGACGACGTCGCGACCGTGCTCTCCGCCGAATTCGTCTCGATCGGCAGCGACGCGTCGGCGCGCGCGGTCGACGGCCCGACCGCGCGAGGCGTTCCGCACCCGCGCACCTTCGGTTGTTTTCCGCGCGTGTTCGGCCGGTACGTTCGCGGCCGCCGGACCCTCGAGATCTCCGAAGCGATCCGGCGCATGACCTCGCTGCCGGCCGCGCAGTTCGGCCTGCGCGATCGCGGCCGCATCGCGATCGGCGCGTACGCCGATCTCGTCGTCTTCGACCCGGAGACGATCGTCGACACCGCGACGTACGAGCGCCCGTATTCCTATCCGCTCGGCGTCGACGACGTGTGGGTCAACGGCGCCGCCGTCGTGCGTGCGGGCGAAACGACGAAAGCGCGCCCGGGCCGCGCGCTGCGCGGCGGGGGCTCGTGAACGTCTTCGAGCTCGAAGCGTCCGCGCGCGCGACGCTCTTCGCCGACGCGAAGTCGCGCGCGGTCGCGCGCGGCGATTTCGTCTACGCGCCCGGAGACGCGGCCGACGCCGTCTACGCCGTCGAGAGCGGACGCGTCAAGATCGTCCGTACGAGCGCGGCCGGCAGCGAGTCGATCGTCGGCATCCGCAATCCCGGCGACGTCTTCGGTGAATTGACCGCAATGGACCGCAGCGGCGTGCGTTCGACGAGCGCCATCGCGATCGATCCCGGCAGCGTCCAACGCCTCGACGCCGCGACCTTCTTCGCCCGGCTCCACGCCGACGCACGCCTCGCGAAGAGCTTCGCACGCGGTGTGTCGATCCGGCTCGCGGCGATCGAACGCGAGATCACCGAGCTCGCGGGCAAGAGCGTTGCGGGCCGGCTCGTCGATACGCTCGGACGGCTCGCCGCCGATCACGGCGTAACGGAGGCCGGAGGCTGCGTGCGCATCGCTCTCAATCTCACGCACAAAGATCTCGCCGACCTCATCGGCACGAGTCGCGAGACGCTGACCAAAGAATTGAGCGTGCTCGCAGACGTGGGTCTCGTACGCGTCGCCCAGCGTTCCATCGTACTACTCGCGCCCAAAGCGTTTCCGTTCGCGCGTAAACGCGACGAGAGCGTCAGCGCGTCGTAGCGAAGTTCGGCGCCCGGCGGCCGCGCAGGCGCGAGATGACGGCTCGCGCGACGAAGATGACGACGAGCGTGAGCGCGACGGCGAGGGCGGCACCCGCGAACGGAAGCAGCACTGCGAGTAGGGTTGCCGCGATCGAGACGAGATCTTCGACGAGGCTGACGATCGGATTGCCGATGCCGAGTGTCAGCGACGTGGAGGCGCCGCGCAGCGTCGCGATGCCGGTGTGGATGCCGAGCGCGTTCACCGCCGCGAGCGCCATCGCGACATCCGGCGCGAGGCCCGAACCCGGCAGCGTCCCGCCGACGAGCAGCGCCGCGACGGCCGGCTTGATCGCGAAATGCAGGACGTGAAGCGCGTGGTCGACGCCCGGGATTTTGTCCGCGACGAACTCGAGCAAAGCGAGCGCGGCGAGTGCGTAGGTCGCACCGGCGGTGCCGAGAAAGGCGAACGCGTGCGCGGGATGCAGATAGCCAAAATGCATCGCGACGGACGCGACCGCGAGCGTGAGAAACGGGCGGATGCCCGCGCTCGATGCCAGACCGTATGCTGTAGCGAACGTTGCTGGGTCCATCTGGCGCATCGTACCGGACGCGGCTTACCGAAGTTTCACGCCTCGCCGGCACGCTTCGTGCCGCGGGAGACGGTGGGCACGCGCTCGCGCAGATCTGCAAAGACCTCTTCGGCCGCATCGGCCAGCGCCTCGAGCGTGCCGTCGTTGTCGATCGTGTAGTCGGCGAGTTCGAGCGCGCGCTGCGGATCGATCTGTGCGGCCATGCGCCGCTCGATCTCGGCGGGATCGATCGCGCTGCGCGCGACGACGCGGCCGATGCGCGTCGCCTTATCCGCGATCACGAGCACGTTCGCGTCGCACGCGCGATAGAAACCCGCTTCGAAGAGCAGCGGCACGTCGTGAACGACGATCTGCTCCGGGCCGGCCGTGAGTTCCAGCGTCGCACCCAAGATCCGTACGGCGGGATGCACGATCGCGTTGAGCTCCTCGCGCGCGCCGGGGTCCGCGAACACGATCGCGGCGAGCGCGGCCCGGTCGAGCACGCCGCCGGCGACCGCCTGCGGCCAGCGCTTCGAGATGATTTCGAATCCCGGCCCGCCCGGCTCGACGGCCGTTCGCGCGAGCCGATCCGCATCGATCACCACGGCGCCGAGCCGCGCGAACACCTTTCCGACTTCCGACTTGCCCGATCCGATGCCGCCCGTGAGGCCAACGCGTAATTTCACGCCGGCATCCTTCGTCGTAGCAAACAAAAAGGCCGACATCTCTGCCGGCCCTTCTGCGATCCGATCGATCGGATTATTCGGCGACTTCGGGGAAGCCGAGCTCGCCGTCGACCGCGTATTCGGCGATCTCGTCCGGCGACACGTCGGCGACGTGCTGGATCGAACCCGTGATGCGACGCGTCGCGTGGTTGATCGTGAGCAGGGTGACTTCGACTTCCTGGCCCGGGCTGTACTGGAGGCCCGGATCGAACTCGCCCTTGGGAACCATCGCGAGCACGCCCGGGATGATTTCGACGAGCAGGTAGTTCGGAGTGACCTTGACGACCTGCGCGATGAGGCGCTGATCTTCGGTCAGCTTGTCGGCGTGCTCGACCCACGGGTCGGGTAGCGCGTGCTTGAGCGAGAGCGAGACCTTCTTCGCGTCCTGATCGAACTTCATCACTTCGACCTGAACGACGTCGCCGATCTTCACGACTTCCGACGGGTGCTTGATGCGCGCGTACGAGAGTTCGCTGTTGTGGATGAGGCCGTCGATGCCGCCGAGGTCGACGAACGCGCCGAACTCCGCCAGACGGACGACGACGCCTTCGCGAATCTGTCCGACCGCGAGCGTACCGAGCAGTTCCGTCTTCTTCGCGTTGAGTTCTTCTTCGAGAACCTGGCGCTGCGAGAGGACGACGCGATGACGCTTGTGATCGAGATCGATGACCTTGAGGCGCAGCTGTTTGCCGACGAGCTCTTCGAGGTTGCCGATGGGCTGGCGACGAATCTGCGAAGCCGGTACGAAGCCGCGCATGCCGAGGTCGACGAGGACGCCGCCCTTGACGACTTGCGTGACGGTCGCTTCGATGACTTCGTCGTTATCGTAGGCGGCGATGACCTTTTCCCAGGTCTTCAGCGCGCGGGCGCGGCGTTCGCTCAGGAACAGCGTGCCTTCTTCATCGATGCGATGGATCATGACTTCGAGCTTGTCGCCGATGACGAGCTCTTTGGGCTCGATCGCAAGCGAAAGTTCCCGGAAGCTCAAGAAGCCTTCGGATTTGCCGCCGATGTCGACGAGAAGTTCGTCCTGATACTTCGCGACGATCACGCCCGTGAGGACTTGGCCTTCATCGAGAACCTTGAGGCTCTCCTCGTACATGCGCTGTTCGAGCGCTAACTGATCTTCGATCTCCTCGACTTGCGGCGGAGCTAACTCGGTGGTGGTAATAAGTATCCCCTTTACGTGTGCGCCGGATCTAACCGCCCGGTCGCACTCCCGCGCTGTGCGCAGTTCCTCGCTGTGAGCGAGGCTAAAATAGCTTAGAGTGCTTTAAGACTTTTGGCAAGCTCTGCACCACCAGGTGCCTCGCTGTGCCACGACCGTTCTGACGATTTCCTTACCACAACGCTTGCACGCCAGGCCGTGACGGCCGTAGACGCTCAAGACGTTTTGGAATCCACCGCGGAGGCCGTCGGCGTCGACATAGTCGTCGACGCTCGTACCGCGCATCTCGATCGCCCGTGCGAGCACGTCCGTAATCGAGTGATGGAGCCGGATCCGCGCCGCTTTTGAAAGCTTCCCGGCGGGCAGCGTCGGACGGATCCGGGCTTCCCACAGGGCCTCGCAGGCGTAGATGTTACCGATTCCCGCGATACGGCGCTGGTCGAGAAGAAAGACCTTGATCGGGGTCGTCCGTCCCGCCAGAAGTCCGGAAAAGCTCTCGCTCGTAAATTCGGGCGAAAGTGGTTCCTGACCGAAGTCGGCAGCCCACGGCTCTTCCTGCTCGACCAGGCGCATCCTGCCGAAGGTCCGGACATCTGCGAACGAGAGTTGCGTTCCGTCGGTGAACTTCAGCAGGACGTTGGTGTAGGGCAGGGGCGCCGGAGCGCTCTCGGCTGCCGTTTCCCCTTCGGGAAACCGTTGTCGAACGATGAGTCGCCCGGTCATCCGCAGATGAACGGCGAGCGATCGCCCGCTATCGAGCGCGATGACCACGAACTTCCCGCGCCGGCCGACGCTCGCTACGCGATCGCCCCGAAGGGCCCGTCCGAGGGGACGAGGGTCCTGCGCGACGACGACCCGCGGGAGTCGGACCTCCGCATCGGCGAAGGTCTTGCCGGAGATCGCGCGATGTAAACCGCGAGCGATCGTCTCGACTTCGGGGAGTTCGGGCACCGGGCTCTACAACGCAGCGCGGGTATGAAAAGTTGCGGGCGGATCCCTCGGTCGTCACTTTCCGAGTGAAATGGCGAGCCAGTCGCCTGGTTTGATCGCGTCGGTTTTCGCTTCGCCGGCAGCGAGTTCGATCACATAGCTGCCGACGCCCGAGCGCCGCGCGATCTTGTCGTCCGGCGTGGTGCGCGTCGAGGCGGGCACGTTCTCGGCAACGGTGTCGACGCGCCCGTCCTTGTGCACCCAGATCATGTCGAGCGGAACGAGCGTGTTCTTCATCCAGAACTCCTGTCTACGATCGCTGCCGTCGAAAACGAAGATCATGCCGTGCTGCGGCTTCAGGCGAAGCACGCACATCAGGCCGAGTTCGCGCGAGTTCTCGTCGTCCGCAACCGCGAGAACGAGATCCGCGTGCGCCGCGCGGGCAATCGTTTCGGGCAGCGGCGAGTCGGCAGGATGCTCGGGAGTTACCGCGAGGATCGACGCCGGCAGTTCCGGGTTCGCGCAATCGCTCACGACCGACGGTGCGGCGTATACCGGCACGCTGGGGGATGCGGCGAGGAGGACGGCGAGCGCGGCCGCGATCGGAAAGGGTGAAGCCATCACCGCTGTAACGTTCGCCTCCACCGCGACGTTTGCATCGACGTGTCGCCGCAGTGCGCACAATCGCGGGTACGCGCTACATCTATGGCTCACGTCGTCTGGCTCAAGCGCGATCTGCGAATCGTGGATCACGCGCCGCTCGCCGAAGCGGCCCGGCGCGGACCCGTCGTCGTGCTCTTCGTCTACGAAGGCGTCGTGCTGCGCGCGCCGGAACACGACGCCTCGCACTTCACGTTCGTCGACGAGTCGCTCGCCGAACTCGATGCCGCGCTCGCGACCTATGGCGGCGGCGTCACCTACCGCATCGGCGAGATGCCTGCCGTCCTGGCCGCGCTCGCGGACGAAGTCGCGATCGACGGCCTGTGGTCGCACGAAGAGACCGGCACGCTCGCGACCTTCGCTCGCGATCGCGCCGTCGGCGCGTGGTGCCGGCAGCGCGGCATCGCGTGGACGCAGCTGCCGCAATTCGGCGTCTTCCGCGCGCAGCGCACGCGCGACGATTGGTCCAAGCGGTGGGAGCGGCGCATGCGCGAGCCGGCACTCGACGCGCCGGAGCGTATAACGTTCGAGCCCGTCGCACGAGGCGAACGGGCGACGCTCGCTTCTCTCGGACTGCCGCCTTCGGAAAAGACCGGCGCGCAGCACGGCGGTACGAAGCTCGCCCGCGAAACGCTCGCGAGCTTTTTGTGCGAGCGCGGTGCCGGCTACCGCAAGGGCATGTCGAGCCCCGTGACCGGCGAACGAGAGTGCTCGCGCCTGTCCGCGCACATCGCGTATGGCACGATATCGCTACGGACGATCGTGCATGCCGCGCGGATGCGTGCGGCGGAGGTCGAGGCCGCACTCGCGGTCGGCGAACGCATCGACGAGCGCTGGCACGGTGCGCTGCAATCGTTCGAAGCGCGGCTGCACTGGCACGACCACTTCATTCAAAAGCTCGAAGATCAGCCGTCGCTGGAAAACGAAAATCAATCGCGCTCGTACGACGGCTTGCGCGAAAACGATTTCGACGAAGCGCGATTCGCGGCGTGGTGCCAGGGCCGCACCGGCTTTCCGATGGTGGACGCGTGCATGCGCGCGCTCCATCACACGGGTTGGATCAACTTCCGAATGCGCGCGATGCTGATGTCGTTCGCGTCCTACGACCTGTGGCTCGACTGGCGGCCGACGTCGCGTTTCCTCGCGCGCGCGTTCCTCGACTTCGAACCCGGGATCCACTATCCCCAATCGCAGATGCAGGCGGGCGTCACCGGCATCAACGCGATCCGCATCTACTCACCGGCGAAGCAGGTCGTCGATCACGACCCGTACGGTGTGTTCGTCCGGCGATACGTGCCCGAACTCGCGAACGTGCCCGACGAGTACCTCGCCGATCCGCATCTGGTTCCGCCGCTGCTCGCAGGCGAATTCGGCTTTCGGCCGGGTGTCGACTACCCGTTGCCGATCGTCGACCGCCGCGATGCGGTCGCGTTCGCCAAGAAACGCATCGCCGTCGTGCGCCGTTCGGACGGAGCGCGCGAGGAGGCACGCGACGTACTTGAACGGCACGGCAGCCGCAAACCCGCGTTGCGCCGCTGACGACGCGCGGCCGGCCCGCTTTGCCAGAATACGCTCAGACGCGTCGAATACGATGAGCGAATGCCGACTTCCGCATCGCTCCGCCGATGGCACGCAAACACGAGCGCCTTCATCGCGCCGATGGTGCTCTTCTATTCGCTCAGCGGCGTGTTGCAGATCTTCGGCCTGCATCAATCGCATTACGGTTACACCGCACCGAAGGTGCTCGTCGCGATCGGGAGCATGCACAAGGATCAGATGCTCGCGGAGCCGCAGCGCCGGCCGCCCCCAGGCGCCGGCCCGGGTGGCGAACCCGGCGGTGGTCCGGGCGGCCCCGGCGCGCAGCGGCGCCCGCAGCTGTTGCCCGTTTCGGTCTACGCGCTCAAGTGGCTCTTCGCACTCGAAGGCCTCGCCCTCGCCGCGACGACCGTATTCGGACTGTGGATCGGCTTCATGCAGCCGAGCCGGCGCCGCACGATGCTCGTCCTGATCGTTCTCGGCACCGTGCTTCCCCTGATCCTCGTCGTCGCGACGCGCTGACGAAAAGCCTTACGAGGCTCTAAGTACCGGCGAGGCGGGTGCGCTTCGCGAGCCCCCGGCGTTCGCCATGGCGGAACGTGCCGCGCGCGTCGTGCTAACGCGCGGCGCGCAGGGCCGCCCACTGCCACGGCTGCGTCCCGTCCCAATCGAAGAAACATTCGCCGATCGCGCCGAGCGAACGCGCGGCGTCGAGCGACGCGGCGAGCTCGTCCGGCATCGCGTAGCCGCTCTCGCCCTGCGCGCCGGTCTGGCCGCCGACGCTCACCGGCAACGTTCGGCCGGACTCGCGCAGGAGCGCGGCATCGAGCGGGAGGTTGGGCGGCATGTAGATGCGGT
>CAZZUZ010000060.1:0-10694 GCA_964657315.1 Vulcanimicrobiota bacterium | reverse complement strand
AAACGCCGAGGATCCCGCAGCATTTGCGCGCGTCGAGCAGTAGGTCGTTGGGCCATTGCAGGTTCGTGCGAATGCCGGTCGCGCTTTCGATGCCTTCGGCGACGCCGATCGCAGTCCAAAACGGCACGGCCCAGAGCGCGGCCGTATCGATCGGCTCGGGCAAGATCGCGGTGAACATCAGCGCGGCCCCGGGCGGCGCGAACCAGCGGCGTCCGCGCTGCCCGCGGCCGGCTGTCTGATGATCGGCCACGAGCGTCTCGCCGAAGCTTCCATCGCGGCCGAGCACGGCGGTCGCATCGTCGTTCGTGCTGCCCGTCTCCGGCGAAAAAGTCACCCGCGAGAATTGCGTGTTTGCGACCCGCGCGCGGACTTTATCGACCGCGAACACGTTCGGCAGGCTGCGGCCGCAGGCGTCCCGTACGTTCGGGCTCGCTATGGCAATTGAAAAAACGCTTATCCTCGCCAAGGCCGACGCCGTCGCGCGCGGTCTCGCCGGCGAAATCATCGGTCGCTTCGAAAAACGCGGCTATACGATCGCCGCGATGAAGCTGCTGGTCTGCAGTGAAGAGCGCGCGAAAAAACACTACGCCGAACACGAAGGCAAACCGTTCTTCAACGGTCTGGTCGAATACATCACGAGCGCCCCGATCGTCGCGATGGTCATCGAAGGTTCCGACGCCGTGGAAGGCTGCCGCTCGACGATCGGCGCGACCAATCCGATCAAAGCGGCGCCCGGGACGATCCGCGGCGATCACGCGCAAACGATCGGCCGCAACCTCGTGCACGGCAGCGATTCGCCCGAGAGCGCCGTGCGCGAAATCGCGATCTGGTTCGAACCCGCCGAGATCTGCACGCCCACGACCGACCTCGAGAAGTGGCTCGTCTCGAACTAGCGAGACGGTTACTGTCCGCCGCCCAGTCGGCCCATGATCCCCTGTAAGAGTCCGGGTGCGAGCGAAGCGATCGCGCCCGGATTCTTTTGCATGAAGGCGCTCGCCGCCGACTGCAACACCTGCGGATTGCTCTTCGCGTAGGCGAGCAGCATGCCGATCGCGCCCGGTTCGCCCGCGGCGACATCTGCTTGCGACACGCCCGCGTTCGCGGCAGCGGTACCCCCGTCTTCGGTCGAAGCCGGATGATTGGTAAAGGACTCGAGCAATTGCTGCCCGAGGCCCGAGAGCGCGCTCGAATCCATGTTCGGAATACTCTGCTCGAGATGCCCGGCGAGTTCGTTCGGATCCGAGCTCGCGACGTGCTCGCTCGCCGCGTCTGCGGCCTGCTGCGGGCTCGCGCCGCCCAAAAACTGGCCGGCCATTTTTTCGAGTCCATCCATAAAAGACATCGGGGATCTCCTTTCGCGGTGCCCGGCGCGTTCAACGGCAGGCAGCGGCCCTCATCCCGAGAAAACGCGCGGCCGTGATCGAATCGCAGCGTGGGGGCGGACGTCCCTTAATCGAAGCCGTTTTTGCTCGTGAAGTCTTGGATTCTCGCGGCAACCCGACCGTCGGCGTCACGGTCGCCACCAGCTTCGGTGAGGTCGAGGAAGCACTCGTTCCGTCGGGTGCCTCGACGGGCGCGCACGAAGCGGTCGAATTGCGCGACGGCGACAAAAAGCGCTACGGCGGAAAAGGCGTGCTGCAAGCCGTCGCCGGCGTCAACGAAACGCTCGGACCGGCGATCGAAGGGATGGACTCGACGGCGCAGCGCGAGATCGATCGAACGCTGATCGAACTCGACGGCACGCCGAACAAGGCGAAGTACGGCGCGAACGCCATCCTCGGGATCTCGCTCGCGACGGCGCGTGCCGCGGCGGCTAGCGTCAACACGCCGCTCTACCGGTATCTCGGCGGCCCCACGGCGGCGACGCTGCCCGTGCCGATGATGAACGTCATCAACGGCGGCAAGCACGCCGAAGGCGCGCTGCAATTTCAGGAATGCATGATCGTGCCGCTCGGCGCGCCGACGTTCGCCGAAGCCGTGCGTTACGGCTCCGAAACGTTTCACGCGCTGGGCAAATTGCTGCACGACGCCGGGCATCAGACGCTCGTCGGCGACGAAGGCGGCTACGCGCCCGCACTCGATTCGCTCGATGCCGCGCTGGAATTGCTCGTCGAAGCCATCAGGAAAGCGGGCTACGAGCCCGGCAAGGATATCGCGCTCGCGCTCGATTCCGCCGCGACCGAATTCTATCGCGACGGGTCGTACTATCCGCTCGCGCCGGATAAGGCGTACAGCGGCACGCAGATGGTCGATTTCTACGAAGACATCTGCGCGCGCTATCCCGTCATCTCGATCGAAGACGGCTGCAGCGAAGACGACTGGGCGACGTGGAAAGCGCTGACCGACCGGATCGGCAAGCACGTGCAGCTCGTCGGCGACGATCTCTTCGTCACCAACACCGAACGGCTCGCTCGCGGCATCGCGGACGGCGTCGGAAATTCGATACTGATCAAAGTCAATCAGATCGGCACGCTGACCGAGACCCTCGATGCGGTCGAACTCGCGCAAAAGGCCGGCTACACGTGCGTCATGTCGCATCGCAGCGGCGAGACGGGCGACACGACGATCGCCGATCTCTCGGTGTCGTCGGCCGCGGGCCAGATAAAGACGGGCTCGCTCTCGCGCAGCGACCGGGTCGAGAAGTACAATCGTCTGATGGCGATCGAACTGCAGCTCGGCAAAGCCGCGAAATACGCGGGCCGGTCCGCGTTCAACACGCTGAACTAGCGCACGCGCTCTCGGCATGCGCCGGTTTTTCGCCCGTGAAATCGCGGACGGGATTTCCATTGCGAAGCTCTTCGTGATGGCGGCCGCGTTGATTTCGCTCTTCGTCGATCAGTCGTTCGCCGGCGTCTACACGGCGATCCAGAATTATGCGGGCGGTTCGCTCGGCGCGAGCGCGGACGAACTCCCGTGGACTTCGATCGGCTACAACGCGTGCTATTACGTCATGATCTTGCTGACGCCGTGGCTCATCGAGCGTTTCGGCCGGCGCATCGTTTTCAGCAGCGGCCATCTCTCGTACGCGCTGCTCTCGCTCTTCCTCGCGTCGACCCCGTCGCTGCACGGCTTCATGGCCGGACGGTGTCTGCAGGGCGTCGCGCAAGGCACGTTCTTCGTATCCTCGGTGCTCACCGTGCTCACGCTCTTCCCGCCGAAGTTCACGGGCGTCGCGTTTTCGGTGTTTTCCGTGACGTCGCTCTCGGGTGCGGCGTCGGGCACGTTCATCGGCGGATGGTTCATCGATCACGCGTATTGGCGCGGCGCCCTCGTGCTCTACGCCGGGCTCGCGACCTTCGCGAGCGCCGTCATCTTTTTCTTCCTCGAAGCGCCGGGTCCGACGAAGACCTCGCGCTTCGATGGGCTCGGCATCCTCAGCGCCTTCGTCGCGTTTTTCGGCTTTCAATACGTAGCCGCGTTCGGCGAACGGCGCGATTGGTTCGCGCAGCCGGACATCGCGATCTGGAGCGTGCTCACGGTGGTCGGCTTCGCGCTGTTCATCTGGCGCGAGATCGCGGAGAACAAGGACGGCTTCATTCAGTTGCGGCTCTTCAGCATAAGAAATCTCGCGGTCGGCAGCGTGCTCGGTTTCGGGCTCGGCGTGCCGCTCTTCGGTGCGAACCTCTTCGTGCAGTTCACGCAGCAACTGCTCGCATTTCCGCCGTCGACCGCGGGCGCGCTGCTGACGCTGCGCATCCTCGCGATCGTCTTCGTCGCGCCGCTCTTCGTGCTGCTGGTCAACGCGGATAAGGTCGACGTGCGGGTGCCGGTCGCGATCGGATTCGTGCTCGTGCCGGTCGCCTATGCGATGATCGCGTTGCAGACGACGACGGGTTCGGACTTTACGTCCTTCGCCGTCGCGATCGTCCTTTCGGGCGCCGGCTTCGCGTGTTTGTTTTCGCCGATCGCGAACGCGCTCGTGCGCTCGCTGCCGGGCGACGCTCGCGCCGAAGGCATCGCGATCTTCAAGATCGTGCTCTTACTCGGAGGTTCGGTCGCGGCGACGGGGCTGCAAGTCGTGTACGACCATAGTCTCGCCGCGTACCAGACGCTGCTCGCCGCGAGCGCCAATCTGCATCATTTCAACGACGTCGGCATCCGCACGCCGAGCGGCGGACTACTCGCGCAATTCGCGCAGCAGGCGAGTTTGCTCGCGTACGCCGACAACTCGAAGGTGGTCGCGATCGCGACGCTCTTCAACCTGCCGCTGATCTTGCTCTTGCGCAAACCGCAACCGCCCGCGCCCGCGCCGCAGCAGGCGAGCTAGCCTTCCGCCGAGATCACTTCCCCACGTTCCAGCGGCGGTACGAAGCGCTTTGCGAGGACGTCGCTGACGAATAGCGTCGAAACGTTGATCGCAAGGGCGATCATGCCCGCGTTGATCGAGAACGGCGTCGTCGCTCCCGAAGCCGCGTAGTACGCGAGCGTCGCGATGCCCGCGAGAATGCCGCAGCCTACCGCGAGCGGATGCGGGCGAACGCGCGCGGAGAACGACAGCACGACGCCCGGGAAGAATTGCGTGACGCCGTTGTACGCCATGAGCAAGAGTCCCACGAGCGTTGTACGGGCGAGCGCCCAAAAGACGAATGCCAGCAGTGCGACGACGAGGACGAGCGCGCGCGTCGCGATCGTCTGCGCGCGCTCGCCGCGAATGAGTCCGTAGTCGACGAGCACGTTCTTCGCGACGAGGCTCGCCGCGCCGAGTACCTGACCGCTCGCAGGCACCAGTCCCGCAAGCGTTCCGGCCGCCGCGATGCAGCCGAGCACCCACGACGGATAATACTTCTGTACGACGAGCATGAACGATTGATCGGCTTCGGGCCCTTTGAGTCCGGGCACGACGAGCAACGCGTTGAAACCCGCGAAATACACGAGCAGCAGTACGAGTTGGTAGAGTGGTAAATAGATTGCGTTGGAGCGTAGGGCTCCCGGGTGCTTGGCGGCATACGTTGCGGCCATCGATTGCGGAAACATGTAGAAGCCGAGCGCGCTGAGCATCACGGTAGAGACGAACCAAATGGTCCCGTTCGGTGCGGCCGGCGCGCCGAGCGTCATCCAGTGCGGCCGCTCCGCGAGCACGCGGGCGATCGCGTTTGCGGGCGATCCGAAGAAACGGATCGGCATCACGATGCCGGCGAATACGACCGCGAGGATGACGAGCACGTCTTTGACGACGCTCGCACGCGCCGTTCCGTGCAAACCACCGAAGTACGTGAAGGCGGTGATCGCCGCAAAGGCGACGCCGACCGCGCGCGTCGTGTCGATCGCGCCGTAACCCGCGATATGCAGTAGCGTCGCGACGCCGGAGAGCTGAAGCGTAACGTACGGCACGAGAAAGACGAAGCCGACGAGCGCGACGAGACCGCCGAGCGCTTTGGAGCCGTACTGGGCGACGAAGAAGTCCGCACCCGTAAGTAAGTTCTTGGCGCGGCCCACGCGCCAGATCTCGGGAAGTAAGAAGAACGAGATCGCATACGCGACCGTGCCGTAGCAGAGGATGTAGAACGCGGGCGCGCCCTTGCCGTACGCCCAACCCGCGGCCCCGAGGAACGTGAACGACGTGTAGATCTCGCCCGCGAGCAAGATCCATAGCAGAAACGGTCCGAACGAACGGCCCCCGACGGTCAGTTGCTGCGCGTCCATTTTGATCGAGCGCAAAGAGAGCGACCCGAGCGCGAGCGTCCCGAGCACGACGAACGCTACGATGCCAAGCGAAATGCCCGGATCAGCCACGAAAGCGCATCGCCCGAAGCGCCGCGTACATGAACAGTGGCGTTACGAGAATCCAGACCACGATGTACGCGAGCAGAAACGGCAGCCCGAAGATGCGCGGCTCGACGTGATTGGCGAACGGAATGCCCATCGTCAGCGCGAGGGTGGGCAAGATCGCGAGCGCGTACGACGCGCCGGACGGGCGTTTCTCGATCTCGTCGTCGTCCATTAGCCGCCGTTTGGCCGCCGCAGCACCGCCGGACCTTTGAAGCCGCGCCACAACTCGTTGCCTGCGGCAAGGCGGCGCGAAGCGCGCGCGCGAACCGCTTGGCTCCGCTGGAGGGGCCTGTAGCTCAGCGGTAGAGCAGCCGGCTCATAACTGGTAGCGCGCTGGTTCGAATCCAGCCGGGCCCACGACCCCCTCTTGTCATGCAGAGCGAAGCGCAGAAGGCGCAGTCGAGTAGCGAATACAGAGGCCAAAGACCACCCAGGCCGAATTGGGGTGGCTGTCCCGCATGGCGCCATAGTCTATCGGTTAGGACGTTGCCCTTTCAAGGCGAAGAGACGGGTTCGACTCCCGTTGGCGCTACCAAGAACTCTCCGTTAACGCGGGAATTTTTCATTCTAAAATCGCAAGGCCTATCTATTCGAGCGATAGCCGAAAGAGTCACCGTGTCGCCGATGACGATGTCGAGGCTCCTCAAGGGTGCAGCCGCCATCGAATAGCTGCCAACGGCGCTCTCAGCGCCGCATGAGAAAGCTTATCGCTTCGTCGAATTTAGAGCCTTCAGCAACAAGGCCGCGACTTCGGGAGGTCCCACCGTGGGGATCAGCGTGAAGACCTCGAACTGAGCCCGCTCGCGAGAAGACAGCCTGACGCTTGATCGAGACTTGCGAAGTTTTATGACGCGTTTCTCAAGTTCCTCAATTCGCCTCAGCTCATCACCCTTTGCAACCGAGAGTCGAGCCCTCTCTATAACCGCATCTGCATCGCCGAGCAACAGGTTCCGAATTGCATCGCCCAAGGATGACTTGTCGCGGATAGACGCATCCTCGATGAGCTTTGTGAGCGTCTCGAGTGCATCGAACCTCCGGTCGGCGTTTCGCTGTCGCGACTCGTTGCGACAGCGTCTTGCGATGGCGGCGCCCGTGGGGAGGAGCTGATTAAATAAATTGTCCGTATGAACCGAGGGCTCGAAGGCATCTCGACGAGCATTTGGCTTCAACCGCCCGTCTACAATGTGAAATTCACCTAACGCCCAGGTGTTGAAACGCTCTTCCGGAAAAACGCTTGCTAAAATATTGCCGTCCCCGACCTGCAGATTTCCATTTCTGACACGCAGGCCGCGCGAGGGGTGGCCCGATCTGAGTGCACCGAGGTAGTCATGGTGACCGATCCAGCCGACTGCGGCGAGGCCCTCATCGACCGCCGGTATCTCGACAAACTCTAACGAGCGGATACGTGCAGCGCGATCTCCCTTCAGGTCAAGAGCGTCGTGATATTGCCTGAAGAGCCGCGAGCCATTGATTGATAGATCTAACTCGAGGAGCTCAAGTTTCTCAGATAGACAACCCCTGATTTCGCTCCCAAGTGAAAATGACGAATGAAAAGGTACAGGCGCAATTTGCTCAAGATACGTACCAATTCTCGTGGCATCAAAAAGCCTATCGTCCGACAAACGTTTTACGCCGACAAGGGTTACCTCGAAGAAGTGCTCGGGCTCTTCGAGCGCTTTAGTGCGCGAGAACTTCAAAGCACCCTGTGCCAACGCGTTGAGGCTGTGAACGGCATCGCGTTTCAGGAAACTGGACACGGCGTGACCGTCCCACTCGGCTCCGTAGATGAATTTGTCGCCGTGCGCTCTTGATCGGAATCTCAGCGAACGTGCAAACCCAATGCTTGCCAAACGCCCAATGCCACGAAAGCCGCGCAAGTTGCCATTTCGCTTGGCACTTCCGCCGAACGAAAGCATTCGTTCCTCGAAGAGATCATTCGCCAGCCCGGCTCCATTGTCCAAGAAGATGACGGTGCGAGACGTCCTATCGAGTGACACGGTAACTTTTCCATCGGCCGGCTTTAGAAGTCCAGACTTAACTGCGTCTTCGATTGCATCCGCTGAATTTTGTGCCAGCTCACGGTACAAGACGAGAGGGTCCGCATACATTGCGCTGCTGACCAACTCGAGGATATCAGCCCCGACATGGATGCTCTCGTGCAGCGTGCTTCCCCCGCTCACGATACTGCCTCGAGAAGGCCGGCGTCTTCGACTATCTCATCGAAAGCTGGTGCATCAAATGACTTGGCCTTCTCCGCCTTCCACATTCGGCGCTCTTCGTCCCGACTCGGCAGGGTGTAGAACGGTAAAAGTCGCTTCAGCGCAGCGTCAGTCGTCTCGTTGGGTAGTTTTGAGTAGCCGGCAGGATCAACACTTGAAAGTAGATGCTTGAGCTCGATCTGCTGCTCGGCCTTTAATTCCCTGAATGCTGCTTCAAAAGCCTCAAACTCGGGCCGCCCCGCGCCAATCTCGTACCATTCGCGATTGAAAATGTAGTGCTGAGGTCGTAGCAGTAAGCGAGAGAATTCGAACGAGTTTGACCCGAATGCGTGGCGAAAGAAGGTCGGCTCGCCACTAACAACACCGTGCGTTGCCTGTAGGATGATCTGCATGGCGCGCAGTTCGTAACGGGTCCAATTCTCGCTAACGTGCGAGCGATTTGGTAGGTTCGTGGGTTGGTAGCGCATTGGGAAGGACCAAATCCTTACGCCGAGCTCCTCGTTAAGCGTGACATTCAGCGCCATCCGCTCGTAGAGGTCCAGCGGAGTGTCGTGAAAGTTGTAGAGCATATAATTCGAAAGTTCATTGAGGCCGTATGAATGGGCGAAGCGAACCGACGCCTCGTATGGCTTCTTCAGTCCAAGATGATCGAATGCGATTCGGAGCGGTCTTATCGCAATCGTTGCCATCTCTCTCAAATAGGACTGATCCTTCGCCAGAATACGCGCGTCGACGCCTTGATTGAAATCAACTCGCCTCGCATATGACCGCCCGTTCCTGATGAGCTTTGATCCAGGCGTAAATCCAAGATCCCTAATCTCCGCAATGATCTCTTTGTAGCGGGAGCTCGCCACAACGTTGTTGTCCATCAGAATTAGATCTTTTTTTTCGCCGTAGTATTCGGCGACCGACCGAACGCCTGTGGAGATCGATTCGTTGTCCCTGAGACCACCTTCGAGCTTCGGCACACCGCAAAAGTGACACTTGCGGATACACCCACGCGATGCGTAAGTGAAGTACGCATCCGAAACCGGATAGTCGTAGTCTATCTGCGAGAGAATGCTGTAGTCTGGTGTTAGAAACTCAATGGGAGTGCTTGAAAGATCGTCGGAATATAGCTCATCGGAAAAGCTGTCGAGTTGAAGTGCCTCGGCGGGAGGACGGTCAAGTAGCCCAGCTATGAAGCGAACGCCACCCCACCGTGGTTCGTCGATGAAGCGGTCGTGCATCAACGAGGCGGCGATACCGCCGACGAAAACGCGACTTGCCTGTCCTCCAACTAGCTTCAGAGCAAAATCGATCGTCTCAGCAATGCGGGGATATTCGAACGAGAAGAGAGTCGTGATGTAAATTCGATCCCACGCCCCATCTTTTGCGCTCTGATCGCATCCCTTGATGAAGCGAACATTGTCTCGTGTACCACGCGGGCCGTGATATTGGGCAATCTTCATCAAGCCAAGTGGCGGGTATTTGTTCTTATAGCCTGGCTCTATCAGGAGGATGTTTCTGTTAGCCACGCGCGGTCACTCCATGTGTTTCCGAGCGACGTGGACGAGGATCTGGCTTCCAAAGACTCGGTCGCCCGCCTGCAAGGTCGCGTTGACTGCCCCTGCCGTCGCCAACTCTCTTATCACGCCAAAAGGCTATCACAGAAAGAGCGTGGTGTCGATCGTAATGCCCTGGACGGATAAAGCACGGATGGCCCATGTTCATTCTGTCACGCCTGCGTCTTCAAAAATCGATCTTCAAGGCGCTTCGCTCGCTTGCACAGCTTCCGGAGCTCCATCCTAAGCTTCTCGAGTTCTTGGCCCTTTGCGGTCTTTAGCCGCGCCTCTAACTTGTCCGTATCCTGAAACCACGCGTTGAAGAGTTTCAAGCGGCTCAAAAGGGCCGACGTAGCACCCGAATCTTCCAGCTCGTCATATGCGTCGTCGAGCGTCGTCGAGTCCGCCATGAAGCGTTTGAGAACCTTGGGGCTCTTGCACACGTCGCGAAGTTTATCGCGGATGTCCTCAGCCTTCTTAATCTCGCCGCTCTTTATTTTCGAGACGACGACTTCGTCGAAGCCGGAGATAGCTTCACGCTGCGTGCCGATTAGTCTAGACTTCGTAAGCTCGTAGGCGTAGCTCCATTGAGACGCCTCGAGGGTATGCTTCAACATAAACTCGTACGTCTTTAGCAGTATCTTGATCTCTTTTTCCGTTTCGACGCACTCTTTGCTGAGCTCCAGAGTGGTCATTTGCGGTTTGCTATTCTTCCATCTCCGATAGACAAAGCCGGCGCGTTCGAATGGTTCCCACTTGGTCTTACCCTTTAAGTGATAGGTGTTCAGAAGACCGAACACCATGTCGTCGCTAAACGACTCCGGAAGCATCATCGCTTTCACTCGTCCCCACTTTGTCGGCTCTTTTTCGGCGAGCATGCGGTAAGCAGTGAGGCGACTGTTGCCCTCTAGGACCTCCATTGTCGCGGTGCGGACAATCAGTGGGTCGATCAATCCGCCATTTTCACGTATGTCCTTCTGAAGTTGATGAACGTGCTGCTTCTCTCGCAGAGCCTCAAAGATCTCATCCTGCCCCGGCGATGCGCCTCCAGCTCTCACGATGCTGTAGATGCGTGGATTGTCGGCGTAGAAAAGAAGCTTGGCTACTTCGACCAAAACGATGCGCACCGGGATCTCGGTCTTGTTAATCGTTATGGTCGTCG
>CAZZUZ010000059.1:0-11022 GCA_964657315.1 Vulcanimicrobiota bacterium | reverse complement strand
CTCGACCTCACCTGGGATTACGAAAGCGACGACGAGCACGAACGCTCGATCGGCGAGCCGTCCGCAATCAAAGTGATGCACGAGATCAACGGCTACGTCGTGCAACCGGGCCGTTCGCGCGACGATTCGCCGCAAGTGCAAGCTTTCGCCGATCTCAAGGACGACGGCACGACGGCCGCGGGCTGCTGGATCTTCAGCGGCGTCGCGCCGGCCAAGAGTACCAACAACGCGCGCAATCGCGTAGGCGACGACGTCGCATCGCTCGGCTGGGGCTTCGCTTGGCCAGCAAACCGGCGGATGCTCTACAACCGCGCGTCCGCCGATCCGGCCGGCAAGCCATGGAGCGATCGTAAGAAATACCTCTATTGGAACGAGGCCGCAAACACGTGGGACGGTCCGGACGTTCCGGATTTCCCGGTCAACAAAGCCCCGACGACGCCGGCTAAAATCGGCGCGAAGGGAATGGACGCGCACTCCGGCAGCGATCCGTTCATCATGCAGCTCGAAGGCCGCGCGCAGCTCTTCGTTCCCGGTGAAGCGCTTCGCGACGGACCGATGCCCGCGCACTACGAACCCATTCAGTCGGCCGTGCGCAACGAGCTCTACACGCAGCAGAGCAATCCGACGCTGCGCGAATGGGACCGCGACGACAACGTCTACAACGGTGCCGGTTCGGTCGACTTTCCGTACGTGCTCACCACCTATCGGCTCACCGAGCAGTCGGGTATCATGACGCGCTACATTCCGTGGCTCTCGGAACTGCAGCCGTCGCTCTTTGCGGAGATCGATCCCGAGCTCGCGGTGGAAAAGAAGATCCGCAACGGCGATTGGATGGTCATCCGCACGCGCGTCGGCGAGATCGAAGCGCGTGCGCTCGTGAGCGGACGGATGCGGCCGCTGCGGTTGGGCAAAGGCCGGCGCGTGCATCAAGTGGGCATCCCGTACAACTACGGCACCCTCGGGCACTCCACGGGCGATAGTGTGGGCCAGCTCATTCCGATCGCGATGGATTCCAACGTCTCGATTCACGAAGCGAAGACGCTCACGTGCGACGTCCGTGCGGGTCGCCGCGCTTCGTACGACGGCGCGAGTCCGGCCGATCTGCCCGTGCCCGAGAACCAGCGCACGATCACGGGCCAGCCGACGTCGCACGGACGCGATCGTGACGGAGCTCCTCAGACCGCGGCGAAGGCGACGTAATGGGCAACGGCTTCTTCACGGACACGACGCTCTGCATCGGCTGCAAGGCCTGTGAAGTTGCGTGCAAGCAGTGGAACCAATTGCCCGCCGACGGCATCGAGTTCTCGGGCAACTCCTACGACAACACGGGCCAGCTCGGCTCGACAACGTGGCGGCACGTCGCGTTCATCGAGCAGATCGCGCCGCCCGATAGGCCGCCGACGGAAAATCGCTGGCTGATGATGAGCGACGTCTGCAAGCACTGCACCTACGCCGGCTGCATGGAAGCGTGCCCGACGGGCGCGATCATCCGCAACGAATTCGACGACGTCTACATCCAGCCCGACGTCTGCAACGGCTGTGGCTATTGCGTGCCATCGTGTCCGTTCGGCGTCGTCGACCTCATGGCGGGCGGCGATTACACGCAAGGCCGTCGCTTCGAGTCCGACGGCCGCACGCACGACGACGCCACGCAAAAGAAGGGCGGCGTGGCGGGCAAATGCACGCTCTGCTACGACCGGCAAAAAGTCGGCGCGACGCCGGCGTGCGCGAAGGCATGTCCGACCGAGTCGATCCAATTCGGCGACGTCGACGAACTCAAGGCGCGCGCCAAGAAACGCGTCGAGACGCTGGAAGCGCGCGGCGTCGACTCGTATCTCTACGGGGTCGATTCCGACAGTTCGGTCGGCGATCTCAACGCCTTCTTTTTACTGACCGAGCGGCCCGAAGCATACAATCTGCCCGAGCGTCCGGTCTTGCCCTCGACGCATCAACCGGCGGGCTACACGAGCGCCGCGATCACGGCCGCCGCACTCATCGGCATCGGCTTCGCGATCTTTCGCAGCGGCCGCCAGTGAAGTCGCCGAGCCCGGACGACGCGCGCTTCGGCGTGAGCGACGGCGCGGAGTTACCCGCACATGCGGCCCCGACGTACTACGATCGTCCGTTGCTCAAGAAACCACACTGGGAGTGGGAAGTCATCCTGTACCTCTTCCTCGGCGGCGTGATGGGCGGCTCGGGCATTCTCGTCGGGCTCGCGGACGAAAGCGGCGACGACGCCGCACTCGCACGCAACGCGCGCTACGCGGCGTTCGTGCTCTCGGCGACGTGCCCGATCGTGTTGATCGCGCACCTGGGACGTCCCGAACGTTTCCTCTACATGATGCGCATCTTCAAGACGAAGTCGGTCATGTCGATGGGCGTTTGGGGTCTCATCAGCTTTTCGCTCGTCGCGACCGCGGCTGCCGCGGGGCAACTCGCGCGCGACCAAGTGCTGCCACGGCGGTTGCGCTGGATCCGCTTCGTGACGCCGCGCGTGTTGACCAATCCGCTGGGCGCGTTGCTCGGTGCGTTCATGGGCGGGTACACGGGCGTCTTGATCAGCGCGACCGCGGTTCCGCTTTGGGCGACGGGAAAACGCCATATCCCCGCGATCTCCGCGGCATCGGGGATCGCGGGCGCGTGCGCGCTCCAGAGCGCGCTGCTCGCGATCTTCGGCGGCAACCTCTCGACCGAAAAGAAACTCGAAAAGCTGGAGACGGTCGCCTCGGTCGCCGAACTCGCGATCGTCCTCGCGTTCCGCAGACACGCGGGCATCGTCGGAAAGCCGATGTTCGCGGGACCCACGGGTGACAAGTTCTTGCGCACGACCCTCGTCGGCGGAATCGCGCTCCCGACCGTGCTCGCATTCGTTCCGCTCCACGCGAAGTGGAAGACGTTGCTCGCTTCGACGCTCACGCTCGCCGGCGGCTACGTGTTGCGCGAAACGCTCATCGAATCGGGCAAAGCATCGGCAGACGATCCGCGGGTATCGTCGCGCCAGCCGCTGTGAACGTCGACGCCGACCGGCCGGGTCCGTCGGTCGAGGCGCGAATCGTATCCTACACGCGTCGTGGTACGGATGACGGCGAAACGTTCGCACCGCGTTTCGATCGCCTCGCGACCGAGGAGCCGCTGGAGATTCGCTTGCGCGCGGGCGGTGCGTCGCGCACGATCGCGATCACGATGCGCACGCCCGGAAACGACTTCGAACTCGCCGCGGGATTTCTGTATAACGAAGGCGTGCTCGCGAACTACGACTCGTTGCTCGGCATCTCGTTCTGCGTCGATCGCGACGTCGATGGCGAACAGCGCTATAACATCGTCAACGTCGACCTCGCGGCAGCGACGCTGCCGCCGGCCGATACCCTCGAACGCCACTTTCTCACGACGAGCGCGTGCGGCGTGTGCGGTCGCGCCGGCATCGCAGCGCTCGAGACGCGCGGCGTGGCCGCGATCGCAAGCGACACCACGATCGAGGCGCGCACGATTCTCGCACTGCCGGCACGGCTGCGCGAAGCCCAAGGGGTTTTCGAAAAGACGGGCGGCTTACACGCGGCCGGCCTCTTCGACGCAAGCGGCGATCTCATTGCGATTCGCGAGGACGTCGGGCGTCACAACGCGCTCGACAAGCTGATCGGCTGGGCACTCCTGAATCGCCGATTACCGCTCGATCGAAACGTGCTGCTCGTGAGCGGACGCACGAGTTACGAGATCGTCCAGAAGGCGATCGTCGCGCGTATCCCGATCGTCGCCGCCGTCTCGGCGCCGAGTAGCCTCGCGCGCGATTTGGCGCGCGCGTTCGGTCTTACGCTCGCCGGATTCGTCCGCGACGACCGCTTCAACATCTACGCGCACGAGGGCCGCATCCGGGGACGGACCGCCGCCGCGATCGCCGAATAACGCTGAAATGACGACGGGCGGAAACGACCTCGCGGCATTCGATGATGCGAGGGATGCGGTGCTGCGGGCCTGTGCGCCGCTGGCGTTGCAGGCGGTGTCGCTTACGAACGCGCTCGGCCGCACGCTGCGCGAAACGCTCTACGCCCGCGAAGACATCGTGCCGTACCCGCGTTCCGCGATGGACGGGTACGCGATCCGCGCCGGCGACACGTGGCCCGGTGCCGTTCTTCCGATCGCCGCACGCGCATATGCCGGTACGGGCGAACGCCTCGTTCACGCGCCGCTGACGGCGACGGCGGTCGCGACCGGCGCTGCGATCCCGGCCGGCGCCGACGCGGTCGTGCCGTTCGAGCGCATCGGCCGCCGCGACGACGCGATCGTCATGCGCGAGGCGATGCGGCCGGGCGATCACGTGTTTCCGGCCGGCGACGACGCGCGCGCGGGTGAAGAACTCGCTCGCGCGGGTGCGAGGCTCTCGGCCGGATCGCTCGCACTGCTCGCCGCCGCCGGTTACACCTCCGTTCCGTGCACGCGCCCGGTGCGCGTCACCATCTTCACCACGGGCGAAGAACTCGTCGACGTATCGCAGACGCCCGGCTTCGGTCAGATCCGCAACAGTAACGCGACGTTGATCGCGACCGGCGTCGCCGATGCCGGCGTTGCGATCGCGGCGAACGTCCACGTGCGCGACGACCGAGACGCATTGCGCGAAGCGCTTCGCGCTGCGGCACGCACGAGCGATCTCATCATCACGACGGGCGGCGCGTCAGTCGGCGAGCGCGACTTCGTCAAGCCCGTGCTCGACGGACTGGGCGCGGCCTTCGCGTTTCGCTCCGTGGCGCTGCGGCCGTCGAGGCCGAGCGCGTTCGCGACGTTCGGCGACGCGCGCGTCCTCGCGCTCCCCGGCAATCCCGCAGCCGCGTTCGTCGGGCTGCACGCGTTCGGGCTGCCGGCCCTGCGCGCGCTTTCCGGCACGGGCGAAGCGTTGCCGCGACGCGTCCGGGCGCGACTGCGCGGCTCGCTGCATGGCAAGGCCGCACGCACCTATCTCGCATTCGTCCGCCTCGCGATCGACCACGAAGGCCGGCTCGAAGCGCGACCGCTCGATAATCAATGTTCGTCACTGACGCGAACCGCCGCCGGTGCCGCGGGCTTCGCGGTCGTCGGGCCGGAGCTCGGCGACGTCGAGGACGGCGAACTCGTACCGGTCGACGTCTTCGATTGGGAGGCGGTCGGCGCACCGAGTTTCGTCGCGCCGTGATCGCGCTTCGGCTCGCCCGTTCGAGCGACGCGCCGGGCGTCGCCGCGATCTACGCACCGTTCGTCGCGGATACGTGGGTCTCGTTCGAAGAGCGGCCGCCGGACGTTGCCGAGATGGCCGCGCGCATCGAAGCGTCCGCCGGACGGCTGCCGTTTCTCGTCGCGGACACGGGTGACGATGCGATCGCGGGCTTCGCGTACGCGAGCGGCCATCGGGCGCGTGCCGGCTATCGCTGGTCGGTCGATACGAGCGTCTATCTCGACGAACGTTTCCGGCGAAGCGGCCTCGCACGGCGCCTCTACGACGCGATCTTCGCGATTCTCGCGGCGCAACGATACGTCAACGTCTACGCGGGCATCGCCCTGCCGAATGACGCGAGCGTCGGCTTCCATCGCAGCGCGGGCTTCGGCGACGTCGGCACCTACCGGCACGTCGGTTTCAAAGCCGGAGCCTGGCACGACGTGCTCTGGCTCGAGCGCGAACTCGCGCCGCGCGAAACGCCGCCCGCCGAACCGCTGCGCCTCGATGCGCTGGACGCGGACGGCATCGAGGCGATGCTCGCCCGCTGACGAAATGACGGGCAATTGCCGTCGCCCGCCTCATCGGGCGGCGTTTGCGCCACATGCACGGAGACGCTTCGCATGACCGCTGCTACCCCGTCGGCTCGGGCCGAGTTCTCCGTCGTCGACCATCCCTTCGCTCACGACGTCAACAAGGAACACGAAGACGGGCTCTCACCCGTAGAAAAACTCTGCAAGCGAATCGCAGATTCGACAGGCGCGCCGCTCGCGCTCGGACTCGCGATCCTCGTGCAGGGCGTGTGGATCGTCGTCGGTTCGATCACGCATTGGGATCCGTTCCCGTTCTCGTTTCTGCTTACGGTCTCGAACGTGCTGCAGCTAATTTTGATCTTCATCCTCGCCGTCGGCCAGCGGCAATCGAGCTCCCACGCCGAACTGCGCGCCGAACACGATCACGATTCGATCTCACGCCTGCTCTACCATCAGGAAGTCCAAGAACGGCTGCTGCTCGCCATCGCCCAGAAGACCGAGATCGACATCGAAAACATTCGCACGATGGTCGTCCAATTAGCCAACGACGACAACTGCTGATCTCAGGGTAGCAGCGTGCGGACCATTTCGTCGTGGACGCGCGCGTTGGTAGCGAGGGTCGAATCGCCTCCAACCTCGAACGCGGACCCATCGATTTTTGTCACCCGCCCGCCGGCTTCCGTGACGATGAGTGAGCCCGCCGCGACGTCCCACGGCGCGAGATCGTATTCCCAAAACGCTTCGAAGCGGCCGGCGGCCACGAACGCGAGGTCGAGCGCGGCGGCACCGTCGCGGCGGACGCCTTGCGCGACGCGCGAGAGCCGCGCGAAGTATTCGCCGTTGCGTTCGTAATACGCCGGCTTGAAGCCCGTGCACACGAGCGAGTTCGCGACGTCGTCGATGCCTCGCGAAACGGAGATTCGTTTGCCGTTGCACGTCGCACCGAGGCCGCGTTCGGCAGCGTAGAGCTCGCCGAGCGCCGGAGCGAACACGACGCCCGCCATCACCTCGCCCGCGACTTCGTAACCGATCGCGATGCAATACAACGGATAGCGGTGCGCGTAATTGGTCGTGCCGTCGAGCGGATCGATGATCCAACGCTCGCCGCTCGTGCCCGCCACGCTGCCGCCCTCTTCTCCGAGAATCGCCGCGTCGGGAGTCGCCGAACGCAGACGCTGCACGATGAGCGCTTCGCTCGCACGGTCGGCCGCGGTGACCAGATCGCCGCGCAATCCTTTTTGTTCGACCGCGATGTCGCGCTCCGCATAGTTTTGGAGCAGCGCACCCGCGGCGCGCGCCGCGTCGATTGCGACGGTGAGTGGATGCATCGCCGCGTCGGATTCCGGTTCGAGGATGACGGACCTTCGCAACGAGCGCGAGAACCGCAGGCACATATGCTCGAACGAATCGCCATCGTCGTCGAATCGCTCGCGCTGTCGCTCTGGACCGGAGCGATGGCGGGCTTCGCGTTTATCTTCGCGCCCATCGCGTTTCGGACCATCGGCAACGTCACGACTTTTGGCGCAGTCACGGGAAACGTCTTACGGACGCTCTCGACGTTCGGCACCGCGTGCGGCCTCGTCGCGCTCGCCGCATCGTTCCTACGGCCGTGGGAACGCGAAACGCTTCGGCTACGCTTGCTTCGCGGCGGCTTGATCGTCATCGCGTTCGGAGCGACCTCGTACGAACGGCAGTCCGTGCTCCCGAAGATGGAAGCGGCCGCGGCGCTCATCCCGGGAGCGATCGATTCGGTCCCGAAGGAAGACCCGCGTCGAGTCGCCTACGACGCCGAACACAGCAATTCGACGCGCGTCTACGGCCTCGCGTTCTTGTGCGTGGCCGCGGCGACGGTACTGGTTGCTTTCGGTCGCAGAAGGGTCTGAACCGCATGCCGTTTCTCGTGGTAAGCCATGGCATTTAGAGACGGCTATCTTTCGGAGATCGTCGGGCGCACCGCCGTTCTCGAACCCTCCTCCGGCAGCACGAACGTCGGACGCATCGTCGATTTCCTCGTTCGAAAGCCCGACGACACGTTCCCGATCATCGACGCGATCGTCATCAAGACGCGCGACGGCGAACGCATCACGCCCATCTCCGATATCCTCGACGTCAGCACGAAGAAAATCGTTTTGCGTCACGCGCCGCACGACGCCGCGCCCCGTCCCGAGAACGCATTCTTTCTCGTGCGCGATCTCTTCGACAAACAGATCGTCGACGTCGACGGCCGCAAGGTCGTGCGCATCAACGACCTCGAGATCGCGAACACCGGCGGCACGCTGCGCGTCGTTGCGGCCGACATCGGCGTCGCGGGCCTGCTGCGCCGCCTCGGCGCGGGCAAGGTCGCGCCCAAAGTGCTCGATCGCGTCCCGCGAGCGCTGATCGCGTGGGACAACGTCGCGCCGATCTCCGACATCAATCCGTCGCTCGTGCAACTCTCGGTCTCCGGAGCGCGGCTCTCGAGGCTGCATCCGTCGGAACTCGCGGACATCATCAGCGAGCTCTCGTCGCAAGATGCGGCGCGCATCGTCCAGTCGCTCGACGACGAGACGGCAGCCGACGCCTTCGAGCATCTCGATTCCGACGTCCAGCAATCGATCATCGAAGACCTCGGTGACGAACGCGCGGCCGACATCATCGAAGAGATGGACTCGGACGACGCAGCCGATCTGCTCGGAGAACTCGACGAGGAGAAGCGCGCGACGCTACTCGCCAAGATGGAAGACCGCGACTACGCGGACGAACTCGAAGAACTCGTCGAGTACGAATCGGACACGGCGGGCGGCCTCATGACCACCGACTACGTGTGGATCTATCCGCACCGTACGACCGAGGCCACGATCGCGAAGATCCGCCAGATCGCGCCCGAGACGGAATTCATCTACTACCTCTACGTGACCGACAATAATCAGAAGCTGCTCGGCACGATCTCGCTACGCTCGCTGCTGCTCGAACTGCCGACGGCTTTCATTCACAAGCTGATGGATCCCGACGTCGTCAGCGTCTCGCCCGATACCAGTGCCGAAGACGTCGCCGCGACGATCGCACGATACGACCTGCTCGCGGTTCCCGTTCTCGACTCCGAGGGCCGCATGCTCGGCATCGTCACGGTCGACGACGCGATCGACGCGATCATCCCCGAGAAGCTCGCAAACTCGCTGCCGCGGCTCGTCCGTCACGGCCCACATCGCAAAGAAAAGAAGAAAGCGGCCAATGCAGGCGGCTGAAGCGGAGCCGCGCCCGGGCCGCGGCTGGCGACGGCGCCTGCTCTTCGTCATCTCGATTCTCGGGCCGGGGTTCGTCACCGCATCGGCCGGCAACGACGTCGGCGGCATCTTCACGTATTCCGTCGCGGGCGCGCAGTTCGGCTACTCCGTCATCTGGACGCTCGTCCCGATCACGGTCGCGCTCATCGTCGTGCAGGAGATGGCCGCACGCATGGGTGCCGTGACGGGCAAGGGACTCGCGGCGCTCATCCGCGAGGAGTTCGGCGTGTGGATCACGCTGCTCACGATGCTCGGTCTGTTCTTCATGAATACGTTCACGACGTCGGCCGAATTCGCCGGCATCGCGTCGGCGAGCGAGATCTTCGGCATGTCGCGCTACATCTCGGTGCCGCTGTCGCTCGCGATCGTCTTCTTCTTCGTGCTTCGCGTTTCGAGCAAGCTCGTCGAGCGGATCTTCGTCGTGCTGTCGCTCGTGTATCTCACCTACATCGTTTCCGGCTTTCTCGCGCATCCCGATTGGGCGCAGGTCGCGCACGGCACGTTCGTGCCGACGCTCTCCACTCACGATCCCGCCTATCTCGGCACCGTCGTCGCGCTGATCGGAACGACGATCTCGCCGTACATGCAATTCTATCTGCAGTCGGCGATCGTGGAGAAAGGCGTGCGGCCCGCGCAGCTCATGCTCGCGCGCATCGACGTCATCAACGGTTCGATTCTCGCGATCGTCGTCGCGGCGTTCATGATCATCGCGAGCGCCGCCGAAATCTACGTCTACAATCAGGCCCATCCCAAAACGCCGATCGTAGTGAACACCGCGGCGGATATCGCGGTCGCGCTCAAGCCGATCGCCGGCCGTTTCGCGAGCGGTCTCTTTGCGTTCGGCATCCTCAACGCGGGCCTGTTCGCCGCGGCGGTCTTACCGCTCTCGACGAGTTATCTGATCTGCGAAGCGTTCGGATTCGAAGCGTCGGTCGATCGGCGGTTCAAAGAAGCGCCGGTTTTTTTCACGCTCTTCGCGATCGGACTGGTCATCGGGGCCGTACTCGTGCTCGTGCCCGGCATTCCGCTCGTGCAGCTCGCGATCGCTTCGCAGGTCGTGCAAGGATTGCTGCTCCCGCTCGAACTCGTGCTGATGCTCGTCATCATCAATCGCGCGCGCGTGATGGGCACCTACGGCAACACGCTCACCGCGAACATCATTTGCTGGACCACGGTCGTGGTCGTCGGCGTCATCGCGCTTTACTATACCTTTACGCAGATCGCCGGACGCTAGAAAGCCGAGCGGCTCGCAACGCGACGCCTTGGTAAGTGTGATTTCGATCGTATTCGTAGCGACTATGATCGAGCGCACGGGCCGGTGCGACCGATACGTTCAACATGGCCGTTGTCGAGCGAGAACCCGTGGGACGCGCGCGTCCCTACGAGAAGCTGCTGATCTCGACGGTCGCCGCCGTCGTCGCCGTCGCGCTCGCGGGCTATTTTCTGACGCGCGCGCTGCCGGGATCGCCCGCACTGCGCTGCGTCGGTTTCGTGGTCTTCGGAACGACGTCGTTCATCGCCGCAACGGTCTGGTGGCAGGTCGCCCTCGCCGCGATCGGTCACGGCAAAGAGCATGCGGTTCCGGGACGCGTGTTGCAATCGCTCGGCGCGATCGTCGGCATGGTTTTCGCGCTCTCCGCCGGGGAATACGCGCTCTACGCTTGGACCCAGAGCCGGATGCTGGAAGCCTTCGCCGGCGTCGTCGCGAGCCTCATCGCGTTCGGCGTCATCGGCACGGTCGAAACGCGCGATCTCGCGCCGCCCGCACCGAATCAAGTGAGGCGCCTGCGGTCGATCGCGCGGATGTTCGTGCTCATTGCCGCCGTCATCGTCGTCGACGTGTTCGTGGGGCTTCGCCAGCCGCAACTGGAGCATTTCGCCGTGTTCCGCGACGTCGTCTTGGCGCTAGAATTTGCTACGGCGCCCGCGGTCCTCGTCGGCGCGTGGTTCGTCGGCCGCCGCAGCCGGATGGCGAGAGCGGCCTAACTACGGAGCGTGACGGCCGGCGAGCCAAGTCTTCGTTTCCGCGTCGATGAGGTCGAGGACG
>CAZZUZ010000058.1:0-11050 GCA_964657315.1 Vulcanimicrobiota bacterium | reverse complement strand
TCACGAGCGCGATGAGAACGAAGCCGAGAAGGCCGAGATGCTTCGAGCTGCTCACGCTGGTTGAGGTTCGCCGCGGGCGTAGGCACGATCATCCCGCGTGGCCAAGTCGCGCGCATGAAGCGAACGAATTTCCTTGCCGCAGCGTCGATTGCGGGGGTCGCGTCACTCGCCGCACGCGCCGACGCGCAAAGCGCGGATGCCGTCCCGGGCGGCCGCGAGTTCGTCGAGCGAAAAGCCAACTTCGACATGGGCGCTTTCGAAGCCAAACTCGGCCGCAGCGCCGACATCCGTCAACTCTACGAGAACCTCGCCTTCAAACCGGGCGTCTTGAGCAACATCAAGAACTCGCTCAACGGCTTCGAGTTCGGATTCGGCTATCCGAAGGATCGCATTTCGATCGCGGTCGCCAATCACGGACCGTCGAGTGCGTACACGTACACGGATTATGTGTGGTCCAAATATGCGATCGGAAAATTCTTCAACATCACCGATCGCAGCGGTGCGTCGATCGACAAGAACGTCTTCCTCGCTGCGAAGAACGGCGGCAGCACGTCGACCGAACCCGACGACGACAAGGGGCCCTATCAGGACACCGGAATCGAGGCGCTCCAAGCGCGCGGCGCGGTCTTCCTCACGTGTCACACGGCGGTCGAAGAGCAGGCGCGCGCGTTGGTCGCCGCCGGCAACGCACCCGCCGGCATGTCCGCGAGCGACGTGGCGGCGGATATTCTCACGCACCTCATCCCGGGCGCGGTCGTCGTTCCGTCGATGGTTGCGACCGTCGCGGTGTTACAGCATCGTTTCGCCTATACGTACATCACGATTCAGAGCTGAGCCGGGTCACGCCTCGATCGCGAGCCGCTGCAGGGCGATCGAGGTACGCACGCGCGACGCGAGCGCGTCGATCGCGAGCACGAGCGCGATCGTGCACAGCACGTACGTCGATAACTCGCCGATGAAGCCGAGCTGTTGGGCGTTGAAGATCGCCTGGCCGATGCCGCCCGCGCCGACGAGCCCGAGCACGGTCGACGCGCGCACGTTCCATTCGAAACGGTAGAGCACGTGCGCGGCCATGCTGCCGCGGGCGGCCGGCACGAGCGCGATCAGCGCGACCGCGAACGAGGGTGAGCCAGAAGCCGCGAGCGCCTGCGCGGGCTCGATTTCGGCGAGTTCGAGCGATTCCGCCAGCAGTTTGCCGAGCACGCCCGCCGTGTGGACCGCGAGCGCGACGGCGCCCGCTTCGGGGCCGATGCCGACGTATGCGATCGCGACCAGCCCGAGGGCGACCGGAGGCACGGCGCGCAGCGCCACGAGGACGAAACGGCTCGCATGTTCGGGCAAGAGCGAGCCCGGCCGCCAGCCGGTGCCGCGCATCCACCCGCGGGCGACGGGGCGCGACGCCAGCAGCGCGAGCGGAACCGCGAGCAGCACGCCGGCGACCGTTCCCGCGAGCGCCATCGCGAGCGATTGACCGATCCCCGAAATCGCGAGGTGCGCGATGGCCGGCGACCACTGCGGCCGCGCCCGCACGAGATAGCCCGCGAGGTGTCGCGGCGCGCTAGCAAGCATTCGCCACGGCGGGTCCGGCGCGAAAACGAACGCGGCGATGCCGGCGACGGCGAGCGCGCCGAATGCGAGCAGCACCGTTCCCGGTTTCGCGTGCGTGCGCAGGCGCGCTCCGCCGAGTTCGACGAGTGCGACGAGGAGCGCGAGCACCGCGACGCTGACTCCGAAGCCGCGATAGTCGGCGAGATTGAGCTGCTGCAGAATGAGGCTGCCGATCCCACCCGCGCCGACGACGCCGACGATGACGGCCGCTCGCACGATGCTCTCGAAAGCGTAGACCGAGAAGCCGACGATGCCGGGCCATGCGATGGGCAGCGCACCGACGGCGAAGGCTGCGAGCGCGGTCGCACCCGACGCGCGAAGCGCTTCCGCAGGCTCGCGCCGTACCGCAACGACGGAGTCTGCGAACATCTTCGCGATCACGGCCGCGTAATGCACGCCGATCGCGACGATCGCGGGCACCGTGCCGAGCCCGAGGGCGACGACGAGCACGATCGCGAGCACGAGTTCGGGGATCGCCCGCACGAGCGAAGCGGCGGTTTTTGCAACGCGGCCGATCCCGCCGCCGCGCAAGATCGCGGCGGCCCACGGGACGCCCAGAACTAGTGCGAGCACGAGCGACGCACACGCGATCGCGACGGTCTCGACGACCGCATTCGCGACGAACGCTGCGGCGGCGGCGTTCACGCCGCGGTCGTGCGGCGCTGCGCGTCGAACACGCTGCCGTCGCGCAGCTCGATCACGCGATCGAAACCGCGCGTGAGTTCGGGCTGGTGCAGCGTGCAGAGCAGCGTCGCGCCGCGCTCGCGAGCGTCTTCGAGCAAGAGCGTGACGATTTCGCCGGCGAGCCCGGGATCGAGCGACGCCGCCGGTTCGTCGGCGAGCACGAGCGCGGCGCGTTGCGCGATGGTGCGCGCGACGGCCACGCGCTGCCGTTGACCGCCCGAGAGTTCGAAAACGCGGTCGCGAACGCGCTCCGAAAGACCGACGCGAGCGAGCGCCGCGAGCGCGTTCTCGCGTTCGATCTCGTTCGGTGCCATCACGGCCCGCAGACTCTCGACGGTCGTACGCCGGCCGAAGGTGCCGGCGATGACGTTCGCGCGCACGGAGAGCTGATCGACGAGGCCGTGCGATTGCAAGACGATGCCGATGTTCGCACGCGTCGCGCGCAGCGTTCGCGGATCGCATCGGCCAGGATCGACGGGCTGCCCGCCGGCGCCCGTATCGACGAGCACGCGCCCGGACGTCGGCGCGAAGGCGCCGTAGGCGAGGCGGAACAGCGTCGACTTGCCGGCACCGCTCGGTCCGACGAGTGCGACGCGTTCGCCCGCTTCGATGCGAAGGCTTACGCCGCTGAGGACGCCGCGCGACCCGAATCGCTGAACGACGTCTTCAAACGCGAGCGAGGCGCCCATCGGTTATAACAGATGCAGACTGCGAGCGATGACGCGGAGCTTCTCGTATTCGGCGCTCGAACTCGGCACGTATTTGCTAGCACGCAGCAGACCGAGCACCGCCGGATCGGTCAGACCGAGAAACGCGTCGCGCACTTTCGCACGCGTGCCCGCATCGAGCGACTGCGATGTAGCCCACGTGTAATCCACGAACGGCTCGCTCGTGCGGAACACGCGCGCCTTTTGCGGATCGATCGTCTTGTCGTCGACGAGTTTGTGATAGACGGTCTCGTCGAGCGCACCTGCGACGACCTGACCCGCGTTGACGGCGATCGCGGTATTCGTGTGGTTGCCGCTGAACCGCGTTTGCAGATCGCTATCGGGATCGAGTTTGGCTTCGACGAGTTCCTTCGCCGGGATCAGATGTCCCGAAGTCGAGAGCACGTCACCGAACGCGAACGTCTTGCCGCGCAGGTCGCCGAGCGTCTTGACGTCGTTCGAACTCGTGATGAACAGCGAATGAAAAGCACGATCTTCCGAACGCTGCACGAGTGCGTCCGCGTGATAGCGTTCGCTCGCCTTGAGATACGCGAGGCCGCCGAAGTGCGCGAGGTCGACGCTGCCGTTGCCGACGGCTTCGACCGTCGCCGCGTAGTTGGTCGGTACGATAAGACGCACGGTACGGTTGGTCGCGTGCTGCAAGAAATCGATGAACGGCTGCTTCGCGGCGATCGACTGGGGCGTCGTCGCGACTTCGGGCACGAACGCGACGTGCAGGTCGTCGGCGGCACGAGCGAAGCGTGGAAGTGCGAGCGCTGCGGCAACCGCCGCGGCCCCCGTGAGAAACGAACGGCGGGTGAGGGACGTGTTCAAGAAGCGAGCCTTTCGAATGCGGTGCGCGCGCAGAAATCTCCGAAGGACTCGCCGGCGCGGCGGTTCGTTGCGAATGCGGAAAAGTGCGGCGCGAGCACGGAGGCGATGTCGTCGAACGGCACGTTCTCACGAAAGATTTCGCTCAGACGCGTCGACTGCGGATTGCCGCCGAGATAGACGTTGTAGCGTCCCGCGCTCGTGCCGATGACGCCGATCTCGGCGAGCGTCGGACGCGCGCAGCTGTTGGGACACCCCGTGACGCGCACCGACGGCTCGTCGCCCTCGATGCCCGCTTTCTGCCATTGCGCGCGCAGCGCGGCGAGCAGCTGCGGGAGCACGCGTTCGGATTCGGCGAGCGCGAGGCCGCACGTCGGCAGCGCAGGACATGCGATGGCCCGGCGTTCGAACGCCGGGAACGCGACGTCGAGACCCGCGTTCGCGAGGATCTTTTCGATCGTCGGCCGGTCGCGCGGATCGATGTCGACGACGAGCACGTTTTGATTCGGCGTCGCGACGAGATCGCAGCCCGTGGTCGCAACGATCTCGTGCAGCGCGCGTTTGGTCGCGCGGCCCGCTTCGTCGCGGATGCGGCCGCTCTGTATTTCGACGGTGTAGAAGAATTTGCCGTCGCCCTGCTCCTGCCAGCCGGCGAACTCGGGCATGCGCCACGGTGGAAGCGGCCGCCACGCTTCGAGTTCGAAGCCTGCCTCGGCCTCGACTGCTTCGCGGAACCACGCGAGTCCCCGATCGACGATGAGATACTTCAGCCGCGCGTGCTTGCGATTGCTACGGTCGCCGTTGTCGCGCTGGACGACGACGATCGCGCGCACCGCGTCGAGCAGCCGCTGCGGCGGCACGAACGCGAATTCGTCGGCGAGCCGCGGAAACGTCGCCCGTTTGCCGTGGGTCATTCCGAGGCCGCCGCCCACCAGCAAATTGTAGCCTTCGAGCGTCCCGTCGGCCGACACGATCGGAACGACGCCGAGATCGTTCGTGTAGATGTCGACGGAATTGTCGCCCGGCGCCGCTACCGCGATCTTGAATTTACGCGGCAAGAACGCGGTGCCGTAGATGGGATCGGGCTGCGGCTGCGTGTCGACGACGAGTTCGCCGTCCTGCCAGATCTCGTAATACGCGGTGGCGCGCGGCGTGAGCAGTTCCGCGATCGAGCGTGCGGCATCGCGAGCCGCGGCGTATGCGGCGTGTGCGAACGGCTCGGGCGGCGCCATCACGTTACGATTGATGTCGCCGCACGCGCCGAGCGTGGAACCGAGATGCTCGTTGATCTGCGCGATCGTCGCGCGTAAATCGTTCTTGCGAACGCCGTGCAGTTGCAGTCCGCCGCGCGTGGTCACGCGGATCGTGCCGTTGCCGACGGTATCGGCGAGCCGGTCGATCGCGAGATAGAAATCCGCGGGCAGAAAGCCGCCCGGATTCTTCGTGCGTACCATGAATGAGTACTCTTTGCCGGCCCCCGTTTCGCGCGCGGATTTGCGCGCGTCGCGATCGTCCTGCTGGTACACGCCGTGAAACTTCAGCAGCGCCTGCGATTCCTCGCCGAAGTCCGGCTTCGCATCGGCGAGTTCGCTCGGGATACTGCCGCGCAGACCGTCACTCGACGCCTTGACGGATTCGACATTCAACTTGCTCATCAGAGCTGATTCCTACCCACGGTATTCCGCGCACGGCCTCTGGAAAGACAAAAAACCTCCGCCCACCGGCAGAGGTTTCGCGAGCTGGCGATTTCGGCGCTAGCCCAACGACACCGCGTGCCGACGACGTTCGTCGCAGCAACAACAGCCGATGGGGCAAGCGCGCAGAGCCATTACGGGCGGCAGCATAGCACGCTCCGAGAAATGCGTCAAACAAAGGAGTGTCCCCCGAGTCGCGCCGTACTAGCGACGAACAATTTAACGTCACCTGTGGAGTGGAACTCATGCCGAATCATGCCTTCGGCCACCCGCAGCCTACTTCGCGTACGCAATCCGAGCGATCGGACCGTACCGGCGAGGCTGCCGTGGCACCTCAAAACCGCCGCGGATTCGCAACTCGAGCGATCCGGACCGGCCAAGATCCCTGCAGCGCGACGGGGTCGACCATCGTACCCGTGTACCAGACGGCGACGTTCACGCAGAGCTCGCCCGGCGTCACCAAGGGCTTCGATTACTCGCGCTCGGGCAATCCCACCCGCGCGGCGCTCGAACGCCAACTCGCCGATCTCGAAGGGGCACGCTACGGCTGCGCGTTCGGCTCGGGAATGGCCGCGGTCAACGGCGCGCTCGCGCTGCTGCGCGCGGGCGATCACGTCGTCGCAACCAAAGACATCTACGGGGGCACCTACCGGCTGCTCTCCGACGTTCTGCCGCGCTACGGCATCGAAACGTCATACGTCGACATGTGCGACCTCGATGCGACGCGTGCCGCGATCCGCACGAACACGAAAGCGTTTTTCATCGAAACGCCGACCAACCCGCTACTGCGCATCATCGACATCGCGGCGATCTGCGCGCTCAAACGTCCGGGCCAGTACGTCGTCGTCGACAACACGTTCGCGACGCCGTATCTGCAGCGGCCGATCGAACTCGGCGCCGACGTCGTCGCGCATTCGACGACGAAATACCTCAACGGCCATAGCGACGTCGTCGGCGGCATCGTCATCTCGGACGACCCGGCCATCGCGGCCGAAATCGCATTCCATCAGAACGCGATCGGTGCGGTACCCGGCATCTGGGATGCATACCTTACGATGCGCGGTGCGAAGACGCTCGCGTTACGCATGCGCGAACATCAGCGTAACGCTCGCGCCGTCGCGGAATTCCTGAGCGAGCGCGACGACGTCGCCGAGGTCTTCTATCCCGGATTCACCTCGCATCCGCATCACGAACTCGCGCGCCGGCAGATGCGCGGTTTCGGCGGCGTCGTGTCGTTCCGTCCGCGCGGCGACGCGCGGCGCGCGATCGACATCTGCGAATCGCTGCGCGTCTTCAACCTCGCGACGTCGCTCGGCGGCGTCGAATCGCTGATCTGCAGCCCGACGACGATGACGCACGGCTCCGTGCCCGCAGAACGTAAGGCCGAACTCGGCATCACGGACGATCTGTTACGGCTCTCGGTCGGCATCGAAGACGAAGCCGACCTACTCGCGGACCTCGCGCAGGCGCTCGATGCGAGTGCGGCGCGCAACCGGGAGGTCGCGATCGCGTAACGGCGGACGCGGAGTCGCGGCTCGCGCGGACAAAAGGGAAAGGCGATGTCAAACGCTTCCCCAACCGAAAGCCGCCCGTTTCCCCGGCCCGGGGCCGTAGCCAACTACGGTCCCGACCGGCCGGTCCGCGTTCGGCACATCGCGCTCGACCTGCGGCCGGATCTCGACCAGCGCCGCATCGACGCCGTCGCGACGCTCACCGTCGAAGCGGTCGCGGAAGCCGTCGCGGGAATCGTGCTCGACGCGGTGGATCTCGAGATCGCATCGGTGACGTCGCAAGGCGCGCCGCTCGTTTTTACATCGCGCGCTCGTACGCTCGAGATCGCCTTCAACGTACCGCTGAGCGCGGGCGATCGCGTAACGTTCGCCGTCGCGTACGCGGTCGTCGAGCCACGCAGCGGCGTCTATTTTACACGGCCCGACGCCGGTACGCCCGAGAAGCCGCGACAACTCTGGACGCAAGGTCAGCCGAGCGACGCGCGCTACTGGGTGCCGTGCCAAGACGAGCCCGACGTCAAGGCGACGACCACGACGAAGATCGTCGTGAAGAACGGGCTCTTCGCACTCGGCAACGGCGCCCTCGTCGAACGCACGACGCTCGGCGACGCCACGACGTTCGTCTACGATCAGGAGATCGCGCACGCGGCCTACTTGCTCACGCTCGTCGTCGGCGACTTCGAAGAAGTCGAACAGAGCGGTGCCGACGTACCGGTCTACTACTACGTCGCGAAGGGCCGCGGCGACGAAGGCGAGCGCAGTTTCGGCGCGACGCCGGCGATGGTGCGCGCGCTCGAGGCCTTCACCGGCACGCCGTATCCGTTCGCGCGATATTCGCAGATCGCCGTCGCCGACTTCATGATGGGCGGCATGGAGAACACGACCGCCACGACTCAGACCGATCTCACGCTGCACGACGCACGAGCCGGGCTCGATTATCGCAGCGACGGCCTCGTCTCGCACGAACTCGCGCATCAGTGGTTCGGCGACCTGCTCACGACGCGCGACTGGTCGCACGCGTGGCTCAACGAAGGCTTCGCGACCTACTGCGAGTGCGTATGGTGGGAAGCGGCGTTCGGCTGGGACGAGTACTGCTTCTACGTCGCCGATCTCGTCGACGGATACCTCGCCGAGGACTCGGAAAAATATCGTCGCGCCATTGTAGCTAATATTTACCATGACCCGTCGGAGCTCTTCGATCGGCACCTCTATCTCAAAGGTGGCGCCGTCCTGCACATGACGCGCGGCGCTCTCGGCCACGCTCCGTTTCGCGCGGCGATCGCGCGGTACGTGCGCGACAACGCCGGCCGGTCGGTCGAGACGATCGACCTCGTCCGCGCGATCGAATCCGCGACCGGACGCAACCTGCGCGCGTTTTTCGACCAATGGGTACTCGGCCCGGGCCATCCGACGCTCAAATATACCTATCGTTACGATACCGCCGAGAAAGCCGCGATCGTCACGATCGTACAGACGCAGACGATCGACGAAGCGCATCCGCCGTTCGTCTTCGACGTGGTCGCGGGCGTCGTTGCGAGCGCGCCCGAGCGCGTCGCGCGAGATGCGGGCGACGGGCCGCTGCCGGGCGAGATTCGCGTGCGCGCGCACGTCGATCGCGCCGAACACACGATCGTCATTCCGATCGAGACCGAGCCCGCGCTCGTGCGCATCGATACCGGCGCATATGTGTTGAGCGATGCGACGTACGCTCTCGGTACCGACGCGCACGTCGCGATCCTGCGCGGCGAACCCGACGTCACCGCACGCCTCCGCGCGGCCGCGGCGCTCGCCAAAGACGGTTCGCGCCGCGCGTTCGCGGCGCTCGCACGCGCGCTCGCGAACGATCCGTTCTGGGGCGTAGCGGCGAAGGTCGCCGAAGCGCTCGCCGCTACGCACGCACCCGCGGCGCGCGACATCCTGCTCGAGAACGTCGTACACGCCCATCCCAAAGTCCGGCGCGCGACCGCCCGCAGTCTCGGAGCGTTCGCCCCCACCGAATCGACGACCGCCGCGCTTACCGCGCTTTGCAAAGACGAATCGTACTTCGTCGTCAACGCCGCTCTCGCGAGTCTGGGCAAAATGCGCGCGCCCGGCGCCTTCGAGATACTCGTCGCGCACCTCGACGTGCCGTCGTGGCAGGATACCATCGCCGACGGCGCACTCACGGGTCTCGCCGAACTCGGCGACGAGCGCGCGCTTTCGTACTTCGTCGAATGCGCCGCGGCGGATCGCGCGCCGTGGCTGCGCGAATGGGCCCTCGGCGCGATCCCACGGCTGTACGCGACGCTCGACCGGCGGCACGGGGCGATCGTCGACATCGTCGTCCGGGCGCTCGACGATCCGCTCCACGACGTGCGGCGCGCGGCGATCACCGCCGCCGGGAAGCTCGGCGATCCCGCAACGCGCGAAGCGCTCGCGCGCATCTCGACCGATCGCAACAGCGGCTTCTTACAGCGCAAGGCCGCCGATGCGTTGAACGAGATCGAGCGGGCGCAGCGGAACTCGAAAGAAGTCGACCGGCTACAGCGGGATGTCGACGCGCTGCGCGCCGAGGTCGCGAGCCTGCGCGCACGCATGCGAGAGGAGGTGTAGATGCCCGGAGATCGCAAACTCGGCCGCCTGCCGCGCGAACGCGATCCCGCCGTGCCTCACCTCAGTGCCCTGCTGGCTGGCAAAGTCTTGCCGGCTCCGCCTCCGGCCGCCGATTACGTCGTCATGCTGCCGCAGGCGCCGTACGGTCTGGGCATGATGCTCAACGACAAGCTCGGCGACTGCACGTGCGCCGCGTTCCATCACGCTCGGATGATCTGGTCGTATCAGAATATCTCGCCGCCGCACGGTGAGGTGCCGCCCGAGTGGACGATCGCGCCGGGCGACGTGAAGATGCTCGGAGGACATGCGATCGTCGCGGGCGGTTACGATGCCGACCACCTGTACATCGTATCGTGGGGCGCGCTCTTCAGAATGCGTTGGGATTTTTTCGCAAAGTATGCCGACGAACTGTACGCCGCGAGCGACCGCGCGTGGCACGAAAGTGCGTTTGCGAAAAAACGCGGTCTCACGTTGCCGGGCGGTCTCACCACCGACGAGTACGCCGCCCAGATGGTGCATCTCGCCGGCTAGCGCTTCACTCGCTCGGTCGCGAAGCGCACGTAGAAGTCAAGCGCACGCGGGTCCATCATCGCGTCGGGACTCGCGACCGCTTCGGCCCGCGCGCCCGCGAGAATCCTGCGCACCGGGATCTCCATCTTCTTTCCGGTGAGCGTATACGGGATCGCGGGCGCCTCGACGATGACGTCGGGCACGTGGCGCGGGCTTCCCTCGGAGCGCAGCTGCGAGACGATCGCGGCGCGCGTCGCGTCGTCGAGCGCTTTGCCGCCCGCGAGCTTGACGAAGAGCGGCATGTAGAACGTGCCGCCTTCTTCTTCCAAACACACGACGAGCGCGTCGGCCACTTCGTCCATGCGGCTGAGAATGCGATACACTTCGGCGGTGCCGATGCGTACGCCGAAACGATTGAGCGTCGAATCGGAACGTCCGTAGATGTAGCAGCCGCCGCGCCGGTTGATCTTGAGGAAGTCGCCGTGGCGCCAGACGCCCGGATACACGTCGAAATACGCGTCGTGATATTTTTGCCCGTCCGGGTCGTTCCAGAAATAGAGCGGCATCGACGGTGAAGGCGTGGTGACGACGAGTTCGCCGATTTCGTCGACGATGTCGTTGCCGGCGGCATCCCAGGCGTGCACGTCCATGCCGAGCGCGCGCGTTTGGATTTCGCCCGCATACACGGGCAGAAGCGGCGATCCGGCGGCGAGCGCGGCACACAGTTCGGTTCCGCCGGACGGCGACTGCACCCACAGATCGGATTTCACGTTCGCGTAAAACCATGCGGCGGATTCGGGCGTCACGGGCGATCCCGTCAGCAGCACCGAGCGTAAACGCGAGAGATCGAAACGGTCCTTCGGAACGATGCCGATTTTCTGCATGATCTGCACGTAGGTCGGACTCGCGCCGA
>CAZZUZ010000057.1:0-11124 GCA_964657315.1 Vulcanimicrobiota bacterium | reverse complement strand
AAGGCGACGAACGCGATCGCCCTCGTACGCGCTTCGACGGCAAGGATGCGCGCGCAGTACGCCGCGATCGCGAGCAGCACGAGCGCGACCGGCGCGAACGCCGCGCTGACGTAGTCGAGATCGAAGAAGACGCTTCCGATGTTGAAGAACCACTTCGCCGCATAAACGGCCGCCGGCAGCGCCGCCCGCATGTAACTCGTGTCCGCTTCACTCGTACGCCGGCCGTGCGCGAGCACGGCCACCCATGGCAAGAATATCACGACGCCGACAGCGATCGCGAGCGCCGCCGCGATCCGGCGGCGCGGCGGATCGTCCTTGGCGAAGACGAGGTATCCGGCGTGCGCGGCCGCGATCAATGCGAAGATCGGATACGTCCAAAACCCCGCGGCGACCGAGACGGCGTACGCCCACGTCCATCCGCCGCCGAAGCGCAGCGCTCGCAGCAGCAGCGCGCTCGCGACCAGCGTCGCGAGCGTGAAGAGACTGTACTCGCGTGCCTGCTGCGCGTAGGCTTCGTGAAACGGCGAGAGCGCGACGAGCGCCGCGAAGACGAGCGCCGCCGCCGTATCGGCGAAGAGTTCCAGCGCGAGCCAATACGCCGCGGCGATCGCGGCGACGCCGAAGATCATCGCGGGCAGCCGCCGCATGAAGAGCGTATCGACCGCAACCACGTGCTGCAGCGCCGCGGTCGCAAAAAAATACAGCGGCGGATGCTGCGGATCTTCCGCACGCAGCGAGCGCACGATGTTCGCGGGCGTCGCATGCGCGCCCGCGAATTGGAAGCGCTCGAGATCCCCGAGCTCGTGCCGCTTTCCGTCCTCGACGACGGCCGACACGTCGGCGAGCGTATAGCCCGCCGACCGCAGCGACGTCACGGTCTCGTCGAAACTGTAGATCTTCCAATCCGCATGGAAGAAACGGAACGCGATGCCGAGCGCGATCGCCGCGATCGGCAGCCACCGCCACGCCGGACGCGGATTCAAAAGACCAGCTTGTCGCGCTGCAGGTAGATGTTCAGGAGTAAACCGATCGCCGCGAAGTCGGTGAGCACCGCGGTACCGCCGTACGACATGAAGGGCAGCGGAATGCCCGTGATGGGCATGATGCCGACGGTCATGCCGATGTTGATCGTGATGTGGAAGGCGAGCATCGCGACGAGTCCCACCGCGAGCAGCACGCCGAACTTGTCGCGGGCCGCGAGCATCGCGCGCACCGCGCCGTAGAGCACCACGCCATACAGGAAGATCAGCGCGATCGAGCTGACGTAGCCACCCTCCTCGCCGACCACGGTGAAGATGAAGTCGCGCGAATGTTCGGGCACGAAATTGAGCTGCGTCTGCGTGCCGCGATAGAGGCCCTTGCCGAAGAGCTCGCCGCTCCCGACCGCGATCTTCGACTGATTGAGATTCCAGCCCGCGCCCTGCGGATCGGCGTTGGGATGCAGGAAGACGAGCAGCCGGTTACGCTGGAACGGCTTGAGTACGTACTTCGTCCCGACGACGACCCAGCCCGCGACCGCGACCGCCGCCGCGTACGCTACGAACTGATACGTCTTTGCTACGGCGAAGAACAGCTCGGCACTCAGGATCGCGAAGACCACGAGCGTCGTACCGAGGTCGGGCTGGATGAGGATGAGTAGCGCCGGTATGCCGATGACGGCGATCGTCTCGATCATCTGCCGCCACCCGACGTTCGCGGAGCGTGCCAGCAGCGCCGCCGCGCAGATGGCAAGAAACAGCTTGGCCGGTTCCGACGGCTGGAACACGATGGGACCGAGCGAGATCCAGCGCTGCGCGCCGAGCGCGCTGTGGCCCCCGAACCGCACGATCGCGAGTAGCAAGAAGTTGGCAACGTACAGACCGCGCGCCCACTTCTGCCACTTGTGGTAATCGATCGCGGCGAACGCCGTCATCACGAAGACGCCGATGCAGAGATACACGAACTGCTTGTGCCATTCGCTCGCCGCGTCGCTGTCGTGCAGGTCGGCGGAATGGATCGTGAGGACGCCGCACAGGGCGATGACGACCGACGTCGCCGCCATCACCCAATTGAACGATTGATACCAGGGGCGTTCCACGACTTCGCGTTTAGCCGCGCGGTCGCGGCTTCACTCTTCGCCGATGGCGAGATTCCAGCCGGTCCGCGAATCGAAACTCTTGTCGACTTGATAGCCACCGCTAGCGAATCCGCGGTCGTCCTTGCCCGTCGTCGACATCCGCCACCCCGGCAGCGACGCCGGATAGCCGGGCGTGAAGACGGGCTTGCCGTTCCAGAGCCAGCTCGCGATGCGCCCGCCGTGCAGCGGTGCGGCCGGCCGATGCGTGTCGCGTTCGGCCGCGACCAGACCCATCACGAGTTCGCCTTCGTACTCCACTTCGATGAGCGACCGGCCGTCGGTGTAACAATACCGTTTGAGTTCCGAGTCGCCGGCCGGCCCGCACGCCTTGCCCGGGCCGAATTTCTTCTCGATCGTTTTGCGGGTCGCGTCCATCGCGAAGGGTCCGATCGTAATCGTGCCTTTCGGCGGCATCCCGCCGTCGTGCGGCGTGCCGGCGAACGCGACCGAAGTCAGGCTCGCGACCAGCGCGAGCGCCGCGGAAAACGAACGCGTCATCAGCGGCCGGCGGTTTGCGGTTCGCGCGGGGGCGGCGCGGCGACGCCCTGCGCGTCGATCGACTGCTGGCGGCCTTCCTGCGGAGCTTTCCCATGGAGGTCGTGGTTGAGATCGTACACGACGTAGGAGCCGCGGCCCGTGTGCTGCGCGTACGTGTCGTCGTCGACTTTCACGAACGTACCGGTATGCGGTTTTCCGTCCCAGGCTTTGACCTCGGTGACCGGCGGCAGCGCGACGCCCTTCTCCGACCGCAGCGCGCCGACGGCTTCGCTCACGCTGACCTGTCGCGACGAACGGCCGACGACCTCGAAGCTCAGCGGCTTGCCCGCGTCGTGCGTGAGATCGGCGATGGAGGCGGCGTCGACGTTGTGCAGTCGCACGCAGCCGTTGGTGCCGCGCAGGTCTTGCTTGTCGGAGAAAGCCGCATCGAGGCCCTGCGTCCGCGCGACGTACGAGCCCCCGCCATGCAGGCCGATCTCGGTGTGACGCTTGCCCGTGACGTCGTAGATGCCGTCCGTGCCGTCGGCGTTGACGACCTGTGAGAACGCACGCCCGGTGCCGACCGAGCCCCACGATTCCGCTTGATGACGCCCGGCCGCAATCGCGTAGTGGCCCGGCGCGAGCACGACGTGGTGCGAGCTATCGTGCACGTCGCGCGCGTCTTCCGCGCGGCCGGTGCGCACGGTCGCGACGAAGCGCTCCTGTTTGTCGTTGGTGAACGAGGCCGTGAGCGTCGAGGTCTTCTCGTCCCACTTTACCGAGAGGTCCGGACGGTTCGGGTCCGCGCGATAGACGCTCTCGAACGCCTGTAGATTCGGTGCGAGAAATTTGTGCTGCCCTGCGGGCGCCGGCGCCTCGGTCCATCCCGGATGCGCGGACGCGCCGGGAGCGCCGGGCGGCGTGACGGGGGCCCCGTTCTTGTGCGGAGCGGACGAATGCGTGCCGTTGTGGTGCGGCGCTTCGGGCGGCGGCGCCGTCGGACCGGCGTGCGGGTGAGGCGCGGCCGAGCCCGCCGTATGGTGTGCGGCCTCGTGGTCGCGTGCGGCGAGCGCGGCGCGCGTGTCGTGACCGACGATGCCGTCGACCGCGAGATGGTGTTCGCTCTGAAACTGCCGGACCGCGGCCTCGGTCTTCGGACCGAAGATGCCGTCGGCTTTGACGCCGAGCTGCTTCTGCAGATGCTCGACGGCCGTGCCGTGCGCGTCTCGCTCGAGGGCATTCGCGTGCGCGTGCGAGCCCGCGTGCGGACCCCCGTAGCCGGCGCCCCCGGCGTAGCGCGCGGCGTTGGCTTCGACGACCTTGACGTAGTTTTGCGTCTCGGCGTACGGCGGCACGCCGCCGTATTTCGCGACGGCGCCCGGGCCTGCGTTGTACGCGGCCAGCGCCTTGTCGACGTCACCGAAGTGCCGGATCTGGGCGCTGAGATATTTCGCGCCGCCCTCGATGTTTTGCGCCGGATCGTAGGCGTCTTTGACGCCGACCGAGGCGGCCGTGTCGGGCATCAGCTGCGAGAGGCCGACGGCGCCGGCCTTCGAGACGATGTTCGGATTGAAGCCCGATTCTTGCTGGATCAGGCCGGCCAGCAGCGCCGGCGGCAGGCCGTGCGCGTGGGCCGAGGCGTTGATCAGATCGGCGTAAGGGACGTTCTTGACGTCGGGACCGAGGCTGGCCGAGGGGTCTGCCATACGTTAAAACTCCGGTCGAAGCACCGTGATCGAAGACGAACCGCCCGCGGTCCGGGCGATCGCGAACGACCCGTGCGCGACCGTTCGCCCACTAACCATACACGACCACGTCCAGCGTCCGGCCTCGCTCGGGTAAAATTTGCCGTCGGGCGGACCCCACTGCGTCGAAGCGGAGCCGCCGAAGTCGACGTGGGCGCTGCCGTCTTCCGCCGATGCGACGCGCGCGTGCCGCGTCGCGCCTTTGGGGCTCGTGAGCGCGAAATCGGCCGTGTAGTGCCCGCCGTCGGGAGTGCGGACCGTGAGTTCGACCGACGCGTCGACGCCGGCTTGCCAATTCGTCGCGGCCGCCGCGGGGGATGCGGCGCTCGCGAGCAGCGCGGCGCCGAGGGCGCAAAGTGTGACGATTCTCACGACGACGTCGCGGCCCACGTCTGTACGGGCTTGGCACCCGAAACGGGAGCTTGTGCGGCCGCCTTCTTGCGCCGCCTGCGGCGCTTCGCGGGCTTCGGCCCGGCGTTCGCGGGCAGTACCGTCGGCGCCGGCACGACCGCCGCTTCGAGTTTCATCTGCTCGGCGACGGCGGGCTCGGCGAGCATTTCGCGGATGCTGCCGACGGGTTCGCCCTGCTCGTCGACGTTCTCCGCGCCCTCGGGCTCGAGGGACCCGAGCGGCTCGAGTTCGTCTTCGGTGCGCGCCGCGACGGGCTCGACCGGGGCCGGTTTCGGCACGGGTGCGGGCATCGGCGGCGTCGCTTCCACCGCGGCGTACGTGGCTGCGACGGGCCGTTCGCGTTCGCGCACGCCCGTGATCGGGATGTTCGCGAGCATCGCGACTTCGGTCTCGCGCTGTTCGAACGAGACGTCCGCGAGCCGCGGATCGATCTCGACGTAGCGAGAAATCACTTCGAGCAGATCGCGCTTGAGCGATTCGACGACGTCGGGTGCGAGCGAGAGATGGTCCGAGAGCAGCACGAGCCGCAATCGTTCTTTGGCGGTCGCGCCCGACGGCGGCGCCGGCTTGAACAGCGATTTGAAGAAATCGATCATCCTATGCGCGCCCTCCGCCGAACATCGCGCCGAGTTTGCCGAAGAAGCCGGTGCCCGCTTCCCGCACGACCGGCGCCGCGACGTCTTCGCCCATGATCTTCCGTGCGATCGCGCGATAGGCCGCGCCCGTAACCGACGTCTGATCGAGCGAGAGCGGTTCGCCGCGATTGGTCGCGACGATGACGCCCGGCTCGTCCGCGATCGTGCCGAGCAGCGGCAGACGCAGGATCGCGTTGACGTCCTCGACCGACAACATCTTGCCCTTCTTCACGAGCGCGGGACGCAGACGGTTGATGATGAGTTCGGGCCGCCATGTGTTCGGCAACAATCCCACGACGCGGTCGGCGTCGCGCACCGCCGAGACTTCGGGCGTGCAGACGACGATCGCGTGATCGGCACCGGCGATCGCGTTCTTGAAACCCATCTCGATGCCGGCCGGGCAGTCGATGAGCACGTAGTCGAAGCGTTCGCGCAACTGCGCGATGAGGGCCACCATCTTCGCGGTGTCGACGTCTTCTTTTTCGCGCGTCTGCGCGGCTGCGAGGAGCGAGAGATTTTCGTTGCGCTTGTCACGCACGAGCGCGTCGTCGAGCGAGCACTTCTCCTCGAGCACGTCGAGGACGTGAAATTTCACGCGGCTCTCGAGACCGAGCACGATGTCGAGATTGCGCAGGCCTACGTCGGCATCGACGAGCGCGACGGTCTTGCCGATGGCCGCGAGCGCGGAGCCGATGTTGGCCGTCGTCGTCGTCTTGCCGACGCCGCCCTTGCCGCTCGTGACGACGATCGCGCGTCCCAGCGCCTTTGCGGGTTCGAGCTCGGGAATCGTCGCCGGATCGTACGCTTGCATCGTTAGCCCGCCTTCCATAGCGTCTTGAGTTTGCCGAAAAAGCCAGACTGATCGAAGTTCGTGAACGGCACGACTTCGCCGCTCAGCCGGCGCGCGATCTTGTCGTAGATGACGGCCAAACGGTTGGAGGAATCGAGCACGACGGGTTCGCCGCGGTTGGTCGTGTCGATGATCTCCTCATCGTCGGGCACGACGCCGAGCAGTTCCGCCGAGAGAATTTCCGCAACGTCGTGCACCGACATCATGTCGCCGGATTTCACCATTTCGGGACGTACCCGGTTGACGATGAGGCGCAGCGGCAATTTCGCGGCCGCGAGTTTTCCGACGACGCGATCGGCGTCGCGGATCGCGCTGACCTCGGGCGTCGTCACCACGATCGCTTCTTTCGCGCCCGCGATCGACATGCGGAACCCGTGCTCGATACCCGCGGGACAATCTACGAGCACGAAGTCGTTCGCCTCGGCGAGCTCGTCGACGATCTTGACCATCGCTTCTTCGGAAACGGCTTCTTTCTCGCGCGTCTGTGCGGCCGGCAGCATCGAGAGCGATTCGAAACGCTTGTCCTTGATCAGCGCTTGCCGCAGCTGGCAGCGGCCTTCGACGACTTCGACGAGATCGAAGACGATGCGTTTCTCGACGCCGAGCACGAGGTCGAGGTTGCGCAGCCCGATGTCGGTGTCGACGAGGACGACCTTATGACCACGTTTTGCCAGCGCCGCACCGACGTTCGCCGTCGTCGTGGTCTTGCCGACGCCGCCTTTGCCCGACGTGACGACGATCCGCCGTCCGCTCATGCCCGTACCTCCGATAACGCCGCGATCGCGATGCGTCCGTTTTCGACGAGCGCTATTTCGGGACCGCGTGGCTTGCCCGCGCCGTTCTTCGAATCGTCGACGGCGATGAGCGTCGCGATGCGCAGTTGCGTCGGCGAGAGATCGAGCGCGATCACCCGCGCCTCGACGTCGCCCTGCGCGCCCGCATGCGCCGTCCCGCGCAGCGCGCCGAACACGACGATGTCGCCGGTCGCGACGAGCTCCGCACCCGGATTGACGTCGCCGACGACGACGATCGTACCGAGCTGCTGCAGCGTCTGTCCGCCGCGCAGCGTTCCGCGATGGTAGAGCGTGCCCGAGCGAGCCGATTCGGGCGCGGCGACGATCGGAATCGGCTGCGCCGGCGCACCGAAGGTCGGGCGGGGCACCGACGGTTCGCCGAGCGCGCGACGGCGCGCGATGTCGGCGCGGGCGCCCGCAAAATCGGCATCGAGCGATTTCGCGCGTTCGGTCATTTCGGCAACGGGGCGGTCGGCGCGCGCGGCGCGCTTGCGCTCGAAGCTCGCGACCGCGCGGCGCGGCGGCTTGCCGAGATAGGCGACGGCGAATTTCTCCGCGAGCGGCACGATCGTTTCTCGGCCGTAGACGCCGCGCAGTTCGATCGCATACTCCGCGATGTCGCTCAGAAACGTCGCGAACTCTTCGTCGCCGGGATCGGTCTCGTCGAAGATCGCGACGGCGCCCGAGCCGCGATAGAAATCGGGACGGTCGTTCAGACGCGTCGACATCTCGGCCCAGGCGTGATCGAAAGCTTGGCCGGCAAAGACGAACTCGAGGCCGGCGGAGGTTCCTCGCAACATTGATCGGTCGGGTTGCGAGCCGGGCTCGAGCCGCCCCTGCGCCGTCCACACCGCATTCACAGCAAAGTACGGTTTACTCACACGTACTGCACGGCGTACTCACCAAGCCGCGATGTTTTCGGTTTCCGCCGTCGAAAAACAAGCGTCCCGTTCCCCGGTCCGAGGTACCCGTCTATGTTCGTACGCCGCAGCCTTTGCGCTACGCTCGCCGCCGTTTTCGCTTTCTTGAGCATGCCCGCGCCCGCGCCCGCGATGTCGACGGCCGCCGAAGTCGCACAGGCCAAGGAAGAAGAGAAGCAGGTGCTCTCTCAATACAACGTCGTTTCCGATCCGCTGCTCAACCAGTGGGTCAACGAAGTTGCCGAGAAAGACTGGAGCCAAGTCGCGCGCCGCGATCTTCCGTACAACATCAAGATCCTCGACGCGTCGGACATCAATTCGTTCACCATCGGCGGCGGCTACATCTACGTCAACGTCGGCCTGCTCGACTTCGTGCAGTCCGACGACGAACTCGCGGGCGTCATCGGTCACGAGACGGGTCACAACGAACGCCGCCACACGGTCACGCTCCCGGCGAAGGCGCAGGCGCTGAGCCTGCTCTTCGGCATCGCGTCGCTCTTCTCGCCGTTCATCTACCGTTTCGGCCAGCTCGCCGAAGCCGGCATCATCGCGAAGCAGTCGCGCGCGGACGAACTGCAGGCCGATCAATACGGCCTCTTGCTGATGACGCGTGCTGGCTACGACCCCGACTCCATGGTGTCGTTCATGAAGCACCTCGGTGCCGCGGAAGCCGATCACGATAGTTTAGTCGATAAATATCTCCAGGATCATCCGGGCTTCCCCGATCGCGTCTCGCACCTCGTCGGCTACGACGAACTCGATCCCAAGAAGCGCACGAACGATCAGATCCTCGTGCAGGGTCTGCACGACGCGGAGACCGCGCGCTACAACGTCGCCGCGATGAAGCTCACGGCCGCGCTCAAGCCCGATCCGACGAACTCGCTCGCGCTGTTGCATCTGGGCGAGAGCCAGCTCGCGCTCGGCGAGCCGGAAAAAGGCTCGCAGACGCTCGGCGAGGCCGCCGCCAAAGGCACGGCCGAGACGCGAGCGGTCGCGCTCTCGAACATCAAGTCGCTGCGCGAGAGCCAGGCGTCGTTCGTCTTCGCGCGGCCCAATCTCGCGCCGCTGCGACAAGAACTTACCGACGCGCAGGCGCACGAGACCGCCGCGGAATCGGCGCTCGCGACGCGGCGCGACGCGGGCAAGGACCTCATCAAGTCGGTCAACACGCGCATTCAAAACATCTCGTACGGCATTCCCGATCTCGGCCGCGTCCAAGTGCGAGCGGGCTCGCGACTCGACGCCGTGCTCAAAAACTTCAATTCGATGGGCCGTTCGATCGACGCCGCATTCGGCAAGTCGTCGCACACGATCACGGGCGTCGGCTCGCTCGAACTCCACAAAGAGTCGGGACTGGTCAAAGAAAATCACGACATCCTGGGCGAACTCGCGGCACCGCTCTCGCTCGATCCCGTGCCCGCACAGTCGCTCGCGCTGCTGCCTTCGTATCCGCGCATGTTCGACGATCTCGCACTCGCCGACGGCGACATGACCCGCGCGCTCGACGCGTCGCGTTCGTCGCTCGCGCTGCTCGATACGGCGCTCGGCGATCTCAACGACTTCATCACCAACCTCTCGCGCGCGCAGCTCGACTTCAACGGCGACATCTCGCAAGCCGATTACAACCGGCTGCTGCCGACGATGCAGAAGGCGAGCACGACCCTGGGCAACGCCGCGATCGCGGGCTCGCAGGGCGAACAGCTCTACAACATGGCGCGCGCGCGTCAACTGCAGACGCGCATCACGATGCTCGGCGTCGGCTATCCCGCCGATCGCTACGCAACCCTACAATACGCACTCAACGGGCGCGTGAAGAACGACGGCATCGATTACGCCACGATGGAGCGCGACGATCTCACGCCGGGCGAAGTCGCCACCGCCGCGATCCTCGCCGCGGACACGAACGCCACGCCGCAAGCGGTGATCGCGGAATCGACCGCGACCAAACGCGATCTCGTCGACGTCGCGAACGCGCGCGGCATGAGCGCCGAAGCACTCGAGATCTTCCTCGGCCTCGTCTACCTCGATTACACGGACGATCCGGTCAAAGAAGCGCGGGGCCACTGATGGCGACCGCTGCCGCCGATCTGCTCAAACTCGTCGGCGCGCAAGCGAAGACGGGCGCCGTCCGCGCGGAAGCGCGGAAACCGTTCCGCTTCTTCCTCTGCGGCGATCCGGCACTGGTCTCGGAATTCCGCAGCCTGCTTCTGCGCTCGAATCCGAACGAAGAGATTCCGGCCGACGCGGCCTCGACGCTCGAATCGATCGATGCGTCGCGCGCGCCGATCGTCACCGGCTCCGACGCCCGTGCGATCGTTTTCCTCGGACGTCCGGGCGACGCGGGCGGCGCGCGCCTCGACCTGCTCGCGACGCTCAAGCTGCCGATCTACGCGATCACGGTCGATCCCGCGTCGGCCGTCGCCGGCACGCTGCCGGCCCAGCCGGTGACCGCGCCGCTCGCGGGTGAGATCGCGTACTACACGGTCGGCGGCATCGATCGCGAGACGCTCAAGGGCCGCATCTTTCCGCAGATCATCGACCGCTGCAAGGGCCTCGAGGTCGCGATCGGGCGCCGCTTACCGGCACTACGCGAAACGGTCTCCGCAAAACTCACGCGCGACGCGGCATCGTCGGCGCTCAAGGTCGCGGCGGCGAGTGCGGTCGTCGAGAACGTTCCGCTGCTCGGCATCGTCTTGGGCGCGGTCGCGTCCGCGGGCGATATGGTCGCGATCACGGGCATTCAAATCGCGCTCGTCATGCAGATCGGCGCCGCGTACGGCCACGAGCCCGACGTCGGCCGCATCTGGGAGTTGCTGCCCGTCGTCGGCGGCGGCCTCGGCTGGCGCGCGCTCTCGCGCGAACTCGCGGGCTTCGTCCCCGTCGCCGGCATCGCGATCAAAGGCGCGATCGCCTACGCCGGCACGATCGTCGTCGGCGAAGGCGCGAGCTTTTTCTACGAACACGGCAAGCACATGACCGCGGCGCAAGCCACGGTCATCTACGACGAACGCAAACGCGCCGCGACCGCCTTCGCTCGCGACTTCATCACCCGCCTACGCAAAAAATAGCCACGCGTCGATCGCGTTCGCTTCGCCGCATTCGGGAAGACGGCGGCGGAGCTACAGCGCGGTGGCGGCGAGGTGGACGAGGAGATCGTCGTCGCTGAGGTGATCGAA
>CAZZUZ010000056.1:0-11199 GCA_964657315.1 Vulcanimicrobiota bacterium | reverse complement strand
GTCGCGCACCTGGACGCGCACCGTTGGCGAAGTCTTGCCATCGGCACCGGCGGCGTCGTCGGGTACCGTGGCGGTCGCCTTGACCTGCCGGATGATGTAGCCGCTCTCGCGCGGACCGGCGCTGACCTGCAGCGAAACCGGCTGCGACGGGTCGACGAGCGTGTTGAATTCCGGACGCTGACGGACGATCGTACCGCGCGGCGGACCGTACCGGCCGAACGGCGTCCACACGATCTGTCCGATCGCCAGGTGGCTGTCGGACGCTTCGGTCCGCGCTTCGTCGATCGTCATGTTCGTGAAATTCGGAACCCGAATCGACGACGGGCCGCCCTTCGAGAGCGAGACGTTGACGACCGTCCCGACGCGTACCGACGTCAGTGGTGCGGGATCCTGATCGACGACGTGATTGGCGGGAACTTCGTCGCTCTGCACCATTTTGGTCTTGCCGAGCACGAGCTTGAAGTGCGAGAGATCGAGCCCGACTTCGCGCGTCGATTCGTAGCGCAAGTCGGGCATCGCGAAGATCGAGACGCCGCTCGAAACGACGAGCGAGATCTGCCGCCCCTGACGGACTTGCGAACCGGGCGCCGGATCCTGGCGCATCACGACGTCTTTGGGATACACGTCGCTCGCGACGCGCGTCAGCACGCTGGTTTTGAGGTGCACGCGGTCGGCGGTGGAGAGGGCATCCGAGTACGTGAGGCCCACGAAGGTCGGCGTCGTGATGCTCTTGGCCGAAGGTGCGAAGAAGTCTTGAATCGAGCGGCCGAACCAGACGACGATTCCGACGAAGAGCGCGAGCGCGAGCGCGAAGAACCAGTCCTGACGCGCGAACCACGGTCGCGGCTTTGCCGGTACGGCCGCAGACATCTAGGCGAGCGCTTCGAGTTCGGCGACGTCGATGTCGGCATTGGCCCACACGCGCTGCACGTCTTCGTGTTCCTCGAGAGCGTCGAGAAAGTCGACCACGGTTCGCAGGAGTTCGCCTTTCGGCGAGACGGTCTGCTTCGGCTCCACGCCGAGCACCATCGAGGTCACGCGCATACCCGAACGCACGAGCGCGTTGCGTGCCGCGGCGAGTTCCGCGGGCTCGGTCACGATCGTCGATCGGCCGTCCTGCGCGCCTTCGCCGTAATGCACGTCGACGACCCCATCGACGAGCGAGGCTTCCGTGAGCGCGTCTTCGTCGAGTGTGCCGTTCTCGACTTCGATGAAACCGCGCGGCTCGAAAGTCCACGCGACGGAGCCCGTTTCGCCGAGCGCGCCGTCGTGCCGGCTGAAGAGAAAACGTAGCTCCGAAGCCGTGCGGTTGCGATTGTCCGTCGCCGCATCGACGATCACGGCAACGTTGGCCGGACCGTATCCCTCGTAACGGATTTCCTCGATCTCTTTCGCGCCGTCGGCTCCGGTCGCGCGCGCGATGGCGCGCTTGATGTTATCGGCGGGCACGTTATTCTCGCGCGCGTTCTCGACGGCCATCTTGAGGCGATAGTTCGACTCGGGATCGGCCGAGCCGCTCTTGGCCGCCAGAATGATCTCTTTGGAGAGCTTGGTGAAGAGCGCGCCGCGTTTCGCGTCGACTTTGCCCTTCTTGAGCTTGATGTTATGCCACTTCGAATGTCCCGACACGCGATTACGACCCGCAGCCCCTCATCATACCCAGCTGTAACCCATCAGCCAGTGAAGCATGCGCGCGTCCCAAACGTTCCACGGCACGTGCAGTCCCGCGAGGATCGGAAAGAAGAAAGCGAACACCAAGACGATCGCCGTGCAGTACCCCGCGACGAAATATCGCGGCGGTGACCAGTGCTTGCCAAAACTCGCGCCCAACCGCCAGAGGCGCTGCAGGCAGACGGCGTTCGCGAGGCAGATGACCGCGAGGTTGGGCAAAAAGTGGTATTCGAACGCGACGCGCGGTGACGCGGCCCACGGCAGCCATTGAACGAAGTACGCGACGAAGAGCATCCCATACCCCTTGTTCTTTTCGCGCACGGCGAGATAGCCCAACACCGGCACCGAGATGAGGCCCGACCACCAGTTGAGCGGATTGGGCAGGGCGAGAATTTCGGCGACGCAGCAGGCCGTCGAATTCTGAGCGTCCGCTGCGACGCGGAAATCGTGATAGTAATACGAAATCGGCCGGCCGAGCAGCGGCCACTGCCACCACTTCGAGCCGTACGGATGCGTCGCCGTGAGGTCGTAGTGATAGCCGAACATTTGCTTCTGCAGACCGATGAGATCGCCGAAGTTGTGGCCGAGCCCGAAGTACGGGATATAGCAGAGCAGGTAGATGATGCCGCCGATGAAGAGCATCGTGGTCACGACGATGTCGACCGAGAAACCGAACGGGTTGCCCCACGACGCCGGGCGAAGCGTCGTCGCCTTGACGCCCATCGCGCGCAGCGCCGGCGTGAGCCAGCTCTGCAGTGAGACGGCGATCGCGAGTCCCCAAATCACGAAGAAATCGAAGAGGCCGTTCCACTTGCTCGCGCCCAAACACCCGGCGCAGATCGAGAGCAGCACGAGCCAGATGAGCCCGTCGCGCGTCCCGTCGATCGTCGCGGAGTCGACGGTCATCGATCCCTCGGGCGAAAACGCGGCGGTTCCCGACGGCGTCGCGTAGGTCGCTTTTCCGCCGCGGCCGTACTCGATGCGCAGCCCTTGCTCGGCGTGCACGAGCGTCGTCCCCTTTTCGACCGACGTATTCTCGCCGGCGACGATCGCGCCGCGTTCGAGCGGAACGCGTCCGCCGTCGAGCGTGACGAGCGTGCCGTCTACGACCCGGGATCCGTCGGCGTACGATGTCGTCGACCGCGACTTCACCAGCCGAGGCACGAAGATACGTGTGAACGCGTACGCGCCGCACGCGACGAAGAAGAACGCGACGAATTTCGTCGTGAAATCTTGCCCGGAAGCGATGAGTCCCGCGACGAGGACCGCAACGACGAGTCCGATACCCAGCACGATGCCTTGGGCTTGCAGCACCGGCACGGATCGCTTCGGAAACACGCGCACTTGGCTCGCGATCCAGAAGCGATAGAACGCATAGAGCGTGATCAGCGAAAAGAACGCGACCGTGATTTCCGGCGTCGCGATGCGCGACTGCACGTAATGAAATCCGTCGAAGAGCAGCAGACCCGCAGCGATGGTCGCGAACGGCGTCGAGCCGAGGAGTCGCTTCGCGAAGAGATACATCACGAAGACCATGAACGCGCCCATCACGAGGTTGAGGAAGCGCCAGCCGGTCGACGTGTCGCCCGCTCCGTGCATGCCGCCGAAGAGGATCATCGAGAGCGTGACCCAGAGCTTGGTCAGCGGCGGATGGGTGAATTCGAAGATCTCTTTGTGCGTGAGGTATTCTTCGCCGGCGCGCGCGTAGTAGATTTCATCGAAGATCTTCTCCGACGGCCAGGTGTAGTCGATGAAGCTCAGTACGAACGAGAAGACCGCGAGGCCGCTCGCGATCGTCCAATCGCGCGCCGTCATCGCGACGATGCCTTCGCGCGGATCGAACCACGTATGCACGGTCGAGGCGAGGCGGCCGCTCAGGGCCTTGAAATCGACGTTCTGCAAGACGTCTTCGCCCGCGCCCAAGAACGCATAGCCGAGATAGAAGAATACGCCGACGTTGAGAAAGGACGCGATGTGGCTGAGGATGGGATGCAAGTTGCCGGCATCGACGCCCGGAATCGGCGGCTTCGCATCCATGACGTGCAGGTAGTCGAGCGAGTAATACAGGTTCGCGAAAAGCGTGAACGTGATGATCACGGTCGCGAACAGATAGCGCCGGCGGTAAAACGCCAGGGGAATCGCGAGCAGCATCGCGTTGAAGATGTAGCGCTCGTGCATGCGCGTCGAAAGGACGAAATAGCCGAGCGAGAGGATCATCGCGGCTTCCAGGATCGCGATCGGCTCTCTGCGCTGGATATAGCGCGAAACGACCAGCGCCGTGGCCGCGAGGAAGATGATGATGCCCCAGACGTACTGCGGCAATCCGATCACCGACGTGCCGATGGGCCAGCCGGGCAAGATGCCCGTGTCGGCGACCCAGAACCGGCTGTTGAGGAACATCTCGTAGAGGTTGAACGCGTTGACCGAATTGTAAGCGTACACATTCGCGCCGTATGCGTAGCGTCCGATCAGCCAGTGGAACTGCTCGAACGGATTGATGCCGGGCGAAAACGGAATCGTCGCGATATAGGCCAGCAGCAGCGCTGCGAAGAGGCCGCAGCACGTCGAGATCAGGCGCCGAACCCGAATGGCCGAATCGCCCGAGGTGAACGCGAAGACGAGATAGAGCGGCGCGACGACGACGGCCGGCGGCTTCATGAGCACCGACGCCGAGAGCGCGAGCCACGCGAGCACGACGGTCGTCGTCTGCGTACGCCCCGTCTGCGCGTAGGCGTCGATCATGAGCAGCAGCGATCCGAGCGTCAAGGCGGCGGCGACGGAGTCGACCTGGCCCCAATACGCGGAGATGAAGATGGCCGACGGATTGAACGCGAGCAATGCCGCGGCCGCGAAGGCCCAGGGCAGCGTCGCGAAACGGCGGACGATTGCGAAGATCAGCGCCGCATCGACGAGATCGCAGATGATCGCGGGCAGCTTTACGAAAACCTTGAGTAAGAAATACGACGGGTCGTCGTGGACGAGCAGGCGGTACGCGTGCCCGACGATCCACAACACGTAGAGATAGCCCGGCGGATAGTCGGCAAAATACGAATCGGAGTAGAACTTCGAGGTCGGCAGGTCGACGAGACGCAGGCCCCAGGCTTCGAACGAACTGACGTCGCCGTGAAAGCCTTCGGCGCCGATGAGCAGCAGCCGCACGACGAAGCCGAGGAACAGCAGGCCGACGAGCAGCCACGTCGGCGAGAGTGTGGTGCGTTCTTGCACCTCGAGCGAGGCGGCGGGAGATCCGATGGCACTACGCAACGCGACGAGCTCCTTGGGCGAGGAACGATCGAATCGTGCCTCCGTGATCGATGGCTTCCTTGACGACGATGGCGTCGGCGTCGTCGAGCGCGCGGTCGTGTGCGTCGTCGGCCGCGCGGCGGGCACCCAAACGCTCGAGCGCGCCGATGACGCCGGCGACGTCCGCCGGTGACAATTTCGTGCCTTCGGCGTAGGCTCGTGCGACGACCTCGCGATCCGGCGAGGGCGGCGTGCCGAGCGCCCAGACGACCGGGAAACTCCATTTGCGCCGCGCGATGTCGGCGCCGCTGGGCTTGCCCGTGACGTCGGTCGCGCCCCACGTCCCGAGCACGTCGTCCCGGATCTGGAAAGCGAGACCGTAGGCGCGGCCGAGATCGGCATATGCCTTGACGCGAGTCTTGTCGGCGCCGGCGGCGAGCGCGCCGAGTTCGCACGACGCGGCGAAGAGCGCGCCCGTCTTTCCCGCGATCATCTCGAGGTATTGTTCCATCGTGACGCTCGACTGCGTCTCGAAGCCGATGTCGAGCCCCTGGCCCTCGCACATGCGCAGGTTCGCCTCGTGGAGCACGTGCAGCATGTCGAGCACGCGGCCCGGTGCGACTTCGCCTTCCTCGTGCAAGAGCGCGAGGTAACTGATGGCGCAGAGTGCGTCGCCGGCGTTGACGCCGTGCGGCATGCCGAATTTCTTCCAGATCGTCGTGCGCCCGTGCCGCAATTCGTCGGCGTCTTCGATGTCGTCGTGGACGAGCGAATAGTTGTGGAGGATCTCGATTGCGACCGCGGCGTCGAGGGCGCACTCAAGACGACCGCCTTCTTCGAGTGCGGTGCGGAGCAGCAATTGCGGTCGAAGGCGCTTCCCCGGTTTCGTGCCGCCCGGAGCGTCGTAGCCGAAATGATAGCGGATCATCTCGTATATAGGAGACGATCCGCGGTGACGCTCGAGCGTCCGCTCGAGATGTGCCTCGATAATACTGACTAGTTCGACGACCCCAGAGCCTCCATGCGCGCCTCGACCTGGTCGACGAGCCAGCCCGGCGTCGATGCGCCCGACATCAGGCCCGCGACGTTGACATTTTCGAACCAGCCGGCTTCGAGTTCGTCGGGACCTTCGATGTGGTAGGAGCGTGCGCCGCGCGTCGCCGCGAGGTCGGCGAGGTGCTTCGTGTTCGCGGACGTCTTGCCGCCGACGACGACCATAACCTCGACTTGCTTGGCGAGGTCTTCCGCTTCGTTCTGCCGGTTGTGCGTATCGGTACAGATCGTGTTGACCGCGCGCACTTCGTAATACTTCGAGCTGAGCTTCTGCACGATCTCGGTGAAGCCGTGTCCCGACCACGTCGACTGCACGACGACGCCGACTTTGCTCGCGCGAGGGAGCGCGTCGATGTCCTCGACGTTCTGGATGACCCAGGCGCCCGGAACGTGCGAGAGCGTACCCTTGACTTCGGGATGCTGCGGGTCGCCGACGACGACGATCTTATAGCCATCCGCTCGCAGCTTCTCGGCCTGCACGTGAATTTTGGTCACCATCGGACACGTGGCGTCGACGATCGTGAGGTTCTTGGCGTTCGCCTTTTCGAACACTTCGACGGGCAGACCGTGCGCGCGCACGAAGAGCGTGCCCGAAGCCACGTCGTCGACCGAATGCGCGTTGCGCAGCCCCTTGTCTTCGAACGATTGCACCATCTGCGGGTTGTGAACGATGTGACCGAGGGTCGTCACGTTTCCGCTGCCGCGGGCCGCGACCGTCTCTTCGGCCTTTTTGAGCGTGATGGCGACGCCGAAGCAGAAGCCCTGCGTTTTCGCCTTCTTAATGACCACCGGTAATCTCCCGCAGTGCGTAAATACGTTCCATGAGCACGTTCGACCACTTCGCCAAGTCCTCGCGACTTGCTTTGCGGCCGCCCTCGATTCGCATCGGTTCGCCGAAGGCGACCCGGATTTCGGCCAATTTTTTCGCGTCCGCAGCCCCGGAGATGAACGTCGGGACGACCGTCGCGCCCGACTTTGCCGCCAGAAACGCAAGCCCGAGGCCGGGCGCCATCGGAACGCCTTTCGGATTGCGCGTGCCCTCCGGGAAGATGCCCAGGCACGCACCGGACCGGAGGACGGTGAGTGCTTGCTTCATCGCCGCCATGTCCCCGCGACTGCGATCGACCGGAAAGGCGTAGAGTAGCCGAATCAGCCATCCCAGGAACGGAATCGTGAAGAGTTCCTGCTTCGCCATGTACGATACCGGCCGCGGACACGACACCGCGATCGCGGGCGGATCCAAATACGAGATGTGGTTGCAAGCGAGGATCACGGGGCCGTCCGCGGGTACGCCGCGTTCGCCCGACGAGCGCAGCCGCCAGACGATGCGGAACAACGCGCCGACCACGTACTTCGAGAGCGTATAGAATCCCGATGCCAAGGTCACGCGCGCGCTCCGCGAGCGAGGTCGGCGATCCGGGCGACGACGGCGGCGACTCCGACGCCCGTCGAGTCGATTTCGATCGCGTCGGCGGCCGGGCGCAGCGGCGCGACCGCACGGTTCTCGTCGAGCCGATCGCGTTCGCGCATCTCTCGTTCGAGCGTCGGACGGTCGATCGCGATGTCGTGTCCGGCGAGTTCCGCGAGGCGCCGGTCGACCCGTTCGGCGAGCGAGGCGGTGAGGAAGATCTTGAGTGCTGCGTCGGGTAACACGACGGTGCCGATGTCGCGGCCCGCCATCACAACCGGCGCCCGTTCCGCGATCGCGCGCTGGCGCTCCACGAGCAAGGCGCGAATCGCCGGCTGAGCCGCGACGATCGAAACGATGCGGCTGGTCTCGGGAAGGTAGAGATCGTCGCCGAATGCTTCGTCGCCCGCGAAGATGCGGAACCCCGCATTCGTGCCGGTCGCGCGTTCCGGTTCCATCGAATGTCAAAGAAATCGAGCGATCCGCGCGAATCGGGCGCTCGCGCGCGAGCCGCAGCGTATTCGCCGCGTCGGCCGGATCGCTTGCGGTGCGGAGCACCAACAACGCCACCGCGCGATACATCGCACCGGTGTCGAGATAGAGGAGGTCGAGTCGATCGGCCAGCGCACGTGCGACGGTCGTCTTGCCGCTGCCCGCCGGGCCGTCGATCGCGATGTGCCCGAAGCGGTCCATGCCGAGAGCCGAGCGTTCGTGCGCACCGGCGCTACCCCTGGCGAATCCACGGAGCAAGCGAATCTCCGAGCAGACGAAAGTCGCAAGCGATGCGACGTCGTCGAACATGTTCCGCTCCGTAAGCAAGCCGAGTTGAAATCGCCGTGCCTGGGAAAGCGGGTAAGAATCGATGCCGTAGTTTGACGATTTCGCGCTACGCTCGTTCAACTACAGCACCTAAGGAAAACCGAACGATGCACCCCATCACGAGCGCTCGCGCGCTCACCATTGCGGCAATCGGCCTTCTCGCAATTTCCGTTTCCGCGTTTACCGTGCGCGGCTCGGTCGCCTCCGACCATCAGGACGCGCCGTTGACCGTGAGCCGGCCCGGCGCCGACATCACGGACGTCTACGTCTTTCCCGATCCGCACGACGCATCCAAGGTCGTGCTCGCTATGGACGTCTGGCCGCTCATCCCCACCGGGATGGGCACGAGCAAGTCGTTCGATCCGGGCGTGCTCTATCAGTTGAAGATCGGTACGGGCGACGACTACAAAGAAGACTACGTCATCCAGTTCAAAGCCACGGGCGTCGGTTCGGCGCAGACGATCGCGGTAGTCGGTCCCACGAGACCCACCGAGACCGGCATCAAATCGACGATTGCCGGTCCGGGCGACCCCGTCGCTTATAACACGACGGCGATGTTGCGTAACGGCGTGCGCGCCTTCGCCGGTCCGCGCGAAGATCCGTTCTTCTTCGACCTCGCACAATTTTATGCCATCCAGCCGGATCGCAATTTCGCGAATCAGCCGAGCGTACCGCCGGCGCTCGCGGGCTGCTTCCGTTCGCCCGGCAACGACTTTCTCGCCGGTTTCAACGTGCTCTCGCTCGTCGTCGACGTGCCGCGCGCGATGCTGCCGGACGTCCGTACGGGTAAGCCCGGGATCATCCACGTTTGGGCCACCACCTCGATTCCGAGCAACGACCCGAGCCTCGCACCGAACTCGCCGTTTGCGGCCCTCGCCGAAGTGACGCAGCACGTCAATCAGATTCTCTACGGTGCCGATGCCGGCGGCGTCGAGTACACGCAGATCGAGCGTCTCGCGCGTCCGGCCGTCAAAGAAGCGACCGAGAATTTCGCCAATCACGCGATCACCAATAGCAGCACGATTACCGACGACGACGTCCTCGCGCGTTCGATCTACACCTACACGACGGTCGTCGCGCGCCGTTCGCCGAAGATCGCGAACGCGCTCACGAAGCTGCTCATACCCGATGCCATCGAAGCCGATCTGTCCGCACCGGGCCCCGCGCGCTATCTGGCGGTCGAGACCAACGGCAAGAGCGGCCTGCCCGTCGCGGTCGTGCGACTGGTTCCGGTGCCGCTCATCTACGGCATCAAACGCTCCCTCGGCGATCCGTACCGCCAATTCGGCGGACGCGATCTGGGCAGTCCGGTCATCGATCTCTCGCTCGGCGCCATCTATGGCAGCTTATTGCCAAAGCTCGGCCTCGCGCCGGACGATGGCCGCGAGACGGCCTGCATGACGAGCGACAACGTGACGCCCGCGGCCAAACATTTCTCGAACAACTTCCCCTTCATCGGAGAGCCCCGCTAATGACGACGCTTCGCACCTCGATCGCGACGCTCGCCGTTGCTACAGGCCTGTACCTTTCGACCGCACCCGCGAGCGCGCAGAATCCGCCGCCTCCGCCGATGCCGTCGGCAGTCGCTCCCGCGACGCTCGCCTCGCCGATGCCGGTCCCGACTCCGGGACCCGGCGGCACGCCCGTGACGTTCAAGCCGGTCAAGGCGATCGGCACCCCGCTACCGGTCGCACCGCTCGCCCCCGTCGCGACGACGGTGCCGACCACGAGCCCGAACGGGCATTCGGAGACCTACGGCAGTAGCCGCGAAGTCTTCGTCGTCGGCGATTATCTCATCCAGCCGAAAGTCTATAACGAACTCAGCCACGGCCAGCAGTCGACGCAGTCCTACTACGCGCTTCGCGGCGGAGCGGAGTTTTCGCTCGGCGATTTGCCGTTCATGGTCGAAGGCGAAACGCGCCGGTATTCCTACCGTCACGAAGACGGCGTGGTCACGGAAGCCGGCGGCTACCGCACGTTCGTCGCCGGCCAGAACCTGCTCGACACGGATATCGACGGGCACCTCGGCATCAAATTGCTCGAGCCACGCATCTACGTCGCCGGCGCCTATCTCGACAAGCGCATGGGCAACTTCAACACCCGCGTGTACGGCTACGGCGCGGGCCTCGAGAAGCTGCCCGACTACGGTGCGCCGCTGGGCGTGTACTTCAGCGTGTACTACTATCCCAATCTCACGGGACAGACGACGCTCGGCGGCTTCGCCGGGACGCCGATCCAGTCGCTCAAATATCGCGTGCTGACCTATCAGCTGGGCTTCACGGTCGACCCCGGCAAGAGCCCCGTGTTCATCGATCTCGGCGCGCTCGGCGACCGCATGACCGCCCGCGGCAACGCGCCTTCGAACGAAACGCACCTCACGCCCTATGCGGGCATCGGCTTCTTCTCGCACTGATCGCCGGACGTCCGGAACGAAAGCGCAACGCCGGACGGCGTTGCGCTTTTTCGTTTCCCGCGGCACGATAACGGCGATGCTCGCCTTTCTCGCACTCGCTTCCGCGGTACCGGACATCTCGCCGATGCCGGTGCGGCCCGACGGTCAATCCGGCGGCAACATCGTGCTCGACGCGGCCGTCTTCGTCATCGGCGTCGGATTGCTCGGCGGCATCCTGTTCTGGATTACGAAGAAGATTCTCATCGACGAGAAGTACTGATCAGGTCAGCGCTTTACAGGGCGTGATGGTCAGCGGCTTCGCGAGTAGCGGCGTCACTTTCGGGACGAGCGCCGCGATCGCGGGCGTCGTCATGTGCGCGTCGAGCGCGGCCTGATCGGTCCAGATCTCGGTGGTGAAGAAATGCCCGGGATCCTTTTGCGATTCCATCACCTGGTATTTCTTGCAGCCGGGTTCGCTCGGAACGCTCCGCGCGAACGGGATGAAGAGGTCGCGAACTTCGTCCGCCGATTCGGGCTTGGCGACGATTTCGGCAACGACGTGCAGATCGGTATCGGGCATGGAGTGTCCCCTTGTAGCGTGTTCTCGCATGGT
>CAZZUZ010000055.1:0-11369 GCA_964657315.1 Vulcanimicrobiota bacterium | reverse complement strand
GCCAGCTCGCCCTCCCGGAGCAGTTCGAAGTATTGACTCGAAACGATCAGAGCGTAGGGCTCGCCGACGCCGGCGGCCGTGATTGGCACGTTCTGATCATCACGGATGAAGACTTGCGGCGGGACGATGCCCATGCGTGCCGAGAGTTCGTCGACGACCGCCGCGAGTTCGGGAAATTGGCGCGGTTCGACCCGGATGCTCGAACCGATCAACCGCCCGCGCGAGACGGCGACGAGTACGAGTCCGCCCGCGATGAGCAGGACGAATTCCGAAATCGTGAGGCTCGGCAAGATGAGGCTGACCAGCCCGATGATCGCGGGCGCCGCCACGACGTTGATCCACAGCATTCGCGTTTCACCCGGTACGCGCAGGCTCGCGTCGCCCTCGAAGAGCCCGCCCGGCGACGCTCTCATTCCATCGCGGCCTTGATGCGCGTATAGCCCTCACGGATGTCGTCGAGCGAGCCGACGAAGCTCGTGCGAAGCCAGCCGCGCATGATCGGCGAGAAGATGTGGGCCGGCACCGCTACGACGTCGCGCTCGGCGAGCAGCCGCTCGGAAAACGCCATCGTATCGTCGGCGCCGACGCGCACGCAAACGTAGAACGCGCCTTCGGGCTCGATGAAGTCGAGGCCGAGCTCGCGTGCGATCGATACCGCGCCCTTCCTCTGTTCCGCATACCACGCACGCTGCGATCCGAGTTCGTTCGCGCCGAAGATGCCGAAGGCGACGCGTTGCGCGAACGTGCTCGCGCACGACGTCGCCCAGCCGTGGAACTTTACGATGTTCGGCATCACGTCGCCGGGTGCCATGATCCAGCCCAGCCGCAGACCGGTCAGCGCGTTGGATTTCGAGAGCGAGTTGATCGCGATCGTATACGGATAGATCTTGCCGAAATCGCCGATGTCGTCCGTGTAGCGCAGCTCGCGATAGATCTCGTCGTGAAGGACGTAGACGGGGTCGCCGCCGCGGGCGAGCAGGCCGTCCGCGATCTTTTGCGCGGCCGCTTTGCCGATCACGCGCCCCGTCGGATTACTCGGCGAACCGATGACGATCAGCCGCGTCTTCGGGCCGACCGCCGCGAGCACGGCGTCGGGATCGAACGGATCGTCGCCACGCGGATCGATGACGACGCGGCGATTGGGAATGCGCTCGACGCTCGCGATCTTCGCGTACACCGGAAACGCGGGCTCGACGATGAGGATTTCTTCGGTCTGCGGATCGACGAGCGTTCGCAGCGCGACGTACACCGCTTCCTGCGATCCCGTCGTGATGCATACGTTATCGGGCGAATTCAGATTCGGATAATCGTAGTGCGCGGCGATCGCCGCACGCAGATCCGCGTCGCCGATGTTGGTGGAATACCGGCAGCCGTGTTCGGCGACCCAGGCGGTCGCGTTCTCGAAGTGCACGGCATTGGGCAGCAGCGTCGGTTCGCCGATCCCGAGGTTGATCGACGTCGGCCGCCGTTTCCCGTGAAGCGCCCGGATGACCGATCCGCTCGCTTCCGAGATCGCCGGATTCACAGCGCGACCCCATAGTCGCGAATGGCGCTCTCGAGCGACGTCTTGCGATCGGTCGAGGCCGTACGCTCGCCGATCACGAGCGCACACGGCACGCCGAACGTCCCCGCGGCGAACGTCTTGGGCAGCGAGCCCGGGATGACGACCGAGCGCGGTTCGACGCGTCCCTTGGTGATGACGGGCTGCGCTCCGCGCACGTCGACGATCGGCGTGCTCGCGGTGAGCACGACGCCCGCTCCCAGCACGGCTTCGCTGCCCACGAACACGCCTTCGACGACGATACAGCGGCTGCCCACGAACGCGCCGTCCTCGATCACGACCGGCTGCGCTTGCGGCGGTTCGAGCACGCCGCCGATGCCGACGCCTCCCGAGAGATGCACGTTCTTGCCGATCTGCGCGCACGAACCGACCGTCGCCCACGTATCGACCATCGTGCCGTCGTCGACGAACGCGCCGACGTTGACGTAGCCCGGCATCAAGATCGTGCCGCGCCCGAGAAACGAACCGTAGCGCGCGACGCCCGGCGGTACGCACCGTGCGCCGAGTTCTCTATAGTTGTGTTTCGTGGGCAGCTTATCGAAGTACGTCGGCGGCGCTCCGCTGGCGCTCGCGACCCCGTCGGGCAGCGTGTCGCCGACGCGGACGTTGTCGTATCGCGCGAAGTAGAGCAAGATCGCGCGTTTGACCCAGGCGTTGGTTACCCACGTGCCGTCGACCGGCTGACAGACGCGCAGCGCACCGATGTCCAGCAGCGCGATGACATCGTCGATCGCTTTGCCGGCGTCTTCCCGAACGCCCGACGGGTCGGCCGCGAGCGCTTCGATCTTCTCTTGCAGTTCGGTTGGGGGCATGTGCGGCGAAGTCACCTCCGCGAGCCTGGAAATCCTGGCTGCCGCGCACGAGGCCCTATCCGGCACGGGCGGAAGATTTTGGCATGATCGCTGCGCCCCTAGAGAGCGTCGATTCTTCGCGTCGCCGCTCGATCGCCGAATTGCTCGATTCCGCCGTCGCGCGCATCGTTCGCGGCGGTTTTCCCGCAATCGCGATCGTGCTCGCCTTCGTCGTCGTGCCGAGCGCCCTGACGCTCTTCCTACGCGTGACCCGAGAAAAGACGGATCTCTATCGGACGTTGGCCGTCTTCGGCACTTTGACGGACCGCTTCGCCGCACTCGCCCTGCTCGCAATCGTCGCGATTCCGCGAACGCGCGAGCCGAGTCTGGGCTCGGCACTGGGAACGGCGGTCCGGTATCTGCCCCGATTCTTCTGGATGTATTTCCAACTGATTTTTGCCTACCTCGCCGTCTTCGCAGCGTGCCTGCTGCCCGTCGCCGTCTGGTATTTTGCCGTGCGCCCGATGGAAGGTCTCCTCGCGAAGAGTCTCTTGACGCTCGGATTGCTTCTTCCGACGGTGCTCGCGGGCATAACCGCGCTCGTTTGGCTTTCCTTCGCGTTCTACGTGGCGTTGGCCGCAATCGTGTCGACGGGCGCACGCAACCGCGACGCTCGCCGCTTCGCGCGACGCACGCTGTTCGCGAAAGGCGAGCGGGTTCGTTCGCTCGTCATCGCATGTTGTTCGCTAGCCCCCAATCTCGTAGCCTACGGCTCGTTTGGAGTGCTCGAAGCCGCGCACGTCCCGATCCAAGTATCGTCGGGCATTTTCGGGATATTCTACGGAATCGCAACGGCGTTTACGGTTTCGCTCGCAGCCGCGTATCGGGAAGACGTGCGCGCGCGTTTACCGGCCGCGTGACCGGCGACGTACCGCGCTTTCGGCCGCTGTCGCTGGGCGAGATTTTCGACGGCGGTTTTTCGACCTTCGCGCGTGCGGGCCGGCGGACCGCGATCGTCCTCGCGCTCTCGGGCTCGATCGAGGAGGTTGCGGCGCTCCCCGCGTTCGTTGCGAACGGGACGTTCGGTGTAGCGCTCGACGTCGCGGCCGCCATCGTTCTCGCTTCGGTCGCGCTGATCGCCTACGCGATGCTGCTGCACGTCTACGCCTGCGAAGCCCGGAGAATCGACTGCACCCTGCGCCAGGCGCTGCGACGCACGCGGGAGCGCTTTTTCCCGCTGATCGGCGCACTGCTCGTCGCGGGAATTCCGGCGGCGGTCGTGCAGAGCGCGGCGCTCGGCGCAGCCTTCTACGTCATTCGGCTCGCTTTTGCGAACGTCGGGAAATATTCTGGCGTTTTCTTGCCATTAGCGATTTTGACGTTCGTGCTCTTCGTGCTCGTCACGATGCTCGCGCTCTTCGGCTTGCTGATCACCTTCGTGTCCGTCGTGACGTCCGCGTGCGTCGCAGAATACGCGAGCCTGCCCGAAGCGCTGCGCCGCGGCTGGACCCGCTGCTTCTCGAGGCGGCTGCTCGTTCGACGGACGCTCGTGGTCGGGGTTGCGTGGGCCGGACCATCGTTCGCAATCTCCACGCTCACCGCGTTCGTCTCGAGCATCGTTTCGATCGCGCACGTCTTCACGCCGCTGATACAGGCGATCGTCCAGGGTCCGGCGATCGCGATCGGCACGGCGTGGGCGACGGTCTTTTCGCTCGACGCCGCGGTGCGTCTGGAAGCGTTCGATCTCGTCGCTCGCGCGGACGCGATCGAGGCCGCGGCCACCGCTGCCGTCTGAGAGCGATGTCCGCGCAAACCGTTGCCGTAGCGGCGTTTCGTTACCCGGCACGTCAATTCGGGGAAAGGGGACCGAGGCGGCGAACGAACCACGCCCCACGCACGGCAGCCGTGCTATCGGCTGCACGCAAGGAGACGCAATTTGGCAAACCCACCCGAAGACGAGCGCCGCATCGACGCAATCCGCTTCCTCGCGATCGATGCCGTGCAGAAAGCGAACTCGGGACATCCCGGCTTGCCCCTCGGCGCCGCCGCGATGGCTTATACGCTCTGGACGCGGCACCTCAAATTCGACGCCGCCGATTCGCTGTGGTTCGATCGCGATCGCTTCGTTCTGAGCGCCGGACACGGGTCGATGCTGCTCTACGCGCTGCTCTATCTCACGGGTTACCCGCTCTCGCTCGACGACCTCGAACACTTTCGCCAGCTCGGCAGCCTCACGCCGGGTCATCCCGAGATGCACCATACGGCGGGCGTCGAGGTCACGACGGGACCGCTGGGTCAAGGGGTCGGCAACGCCGTCGGACTCGCCCTCGCCGAAGCCCACCTCGGGGCCGTGTACAACAGAGATCAGAAGATCGTCGACCACTTCACGTACTGCATCGCGAGCGACGGCGACTTGATGGAAGGCATCTCGGGCGAAGCGTCTTCGCTCGCGGGTCACCTCGGACTCGGCAAACTGATCCTGCTCTACGATGATAACAAAATCTCGCTAGCGGCGTCCACCGACATGACCTTTACCGAGGATGTCTGCGCGCGATACGCCGCCTACGGCTGGCACACGCAAGAAGTCACCGCGGACAGCGGCAACGACGTCGAGGCGATCGACGCCGCGATCATCGCGGCGAAAGCCGATCCGCGGCCGTCGTTCATCGCGGTACGCACCATCCTCGGCTACGGATCGCCCAAAGCCAACACGTTCGGCGCACACGGCGAACCGCTCGGCCCCGACAACGTCGCGAAGACCAAAGAACACCTCGGCTGGCCGACGGAGCCCGCATTTTTCGTCCCCGACGACGTTCTCGCTTGGTGGCGCGAGGTCGGCAAGCAGGGCGCGAAGACGCATGCCGATTGGAACGCGCGATACGACGCGTGGAAGAACGCCAATCCCGAACTCGGCGCGCAGCTGGAACGCATTCGCAGCGGGAAGCTGCCCGACATCGCGTGGCCCACGTTCGACGAGAAGTCGGGCACCGTCGCGACCCGCGATGCCGGAGGCGTCGTCATGAACGCGATCGCGCAGACGATGCCCGAACTCTTCGGCGGATCCGCCGATCTCGACCCGTCGACCAAGACGTACCTCAAAGGCATGGGCGACATCGCGAAGGGCGACTACAGCGGACGCAACGTCCATTACGGCGTTCGCGAACACGCGATGGGCGCGATGTCCAACGGCATCGCCGCGCATGAAGGCCTCATGCCGTTTACCGCGACGTTCTTCAATTTCTCCGACTACATGAAGCCCGCGATGCGCCTCGGCGCGCTCAACAACACGCGCGAGATCTTTATTTTCACGCACGACTCCGTCTTCTTGGGCGAAGACGGTCCGACGCACCAGCCGATCGAGCAACTCGCGATGCTGCGCGCGATGCCGAATCTCACCACGTTCCGGCCGGCGGATGCGCTCGAAACCCTCGAATGCTGGAAGTTCGCGATAGCGCACGAAGGCCCGACGACGCTCGTGCTCTCGCGGCAGAAATTGCCCTATCTCGGGAACCGCGACGCGGCCGTCGATCGCGGTGCGTACGTAATCCACGACGCGAGCGACGAAGATCCCGATCTGATCCTGATCGCTACGGGATCCGAAGTGTCGCTCGCCCTGGACGCGGCAAAGCTGCTCGAAGAAAAAGGCACCACGGTTCGCGTCGTCTCGATGCCCTCGATGGAACTCTTCGCGGCGCAAGACCAGACCTATCGCGATAGCATCCTGCCGCCGACGGTCGCGGCGCGCGTTTCCGTCGAAGCGCTCTCGACCTTCGGCTGGTATCGCTGGGTCGGCGAACGCGGCATCTCGATCGGTCTGGATCATTTCGGCACGTCGGCTCCGGCTGCGGACATCGCCAAGCAATTCGGCTTCACTCCAGAGGACGTCGCGAAGCACGCGGCGGGCCTGCTAGCAAAAGCGTAAGGAGCACGGTAACGTGGGAACCCAACTCGCAGACCTCCTCGCCGCGGGACAGAGCATCTGGCTCGACAACATCCGGCGCAACATGTTCGCTTCGGGCGATCTCAAGAAGCTGATCGCCGGCGGCCTGCGCGGCATGACGTCCAACCCGACGATCTTCGAAAAAGCGATCGGCGCGGGCAACGATTACGACGAGCAGTTGCGCGAACTCATCGGCAAAGAATCCGATCCCAACCATCTCTTCGAAGCGCTCGCGATCGACGACATCCGTCACGCGTGTGACGAGTTCCGATCGCTCTACGATTCGACGAACGGCGCCGACGGCTTCGTTAGCCTCGAAGTCTCGCCGCTGCTCGCGGCCGACACGAAAGGCACGGCCGACGCCGCCGAGCGGCTCTGGAAGATGGTCGACCGGCCGAACGTGATGATCAAGATTCCGGCGACGCCCGAAGGCATTCCGGCGATCACCGAAACGATCGCGAAGAAGATCAACGTCAATGTTACGCTCATCTTCTCGCTCGAGACCTACGAGGCGGTCGCGAACGCATACATCGCCGGCCTCGAGAAGCTCGATGCCGCCGGCGGCGATCTCTCCGGCGTCGCATCGGTCGCGAGCGTCTTCGTCAGTCGCATCGATACGGCCGTCGACAAACTGCTCGACGAAAAGATCATCAAAGGCCAGAAGCTCGAGGGGCTGCTCGGAAAAACCGGCATCGCCAACCTCCGCCTCATCTACGCGCGCTTTCGCAAACTCTTCGAGAACGAACGCTTCACGAAGCTCTCCGCGAAGGGTGCCCATCCGCAGCGCCCGCTCTGGGCGAGTACGGGCACGAAGAACCCGAAATACTCGGATCTCATGTACGTCGAGACGCTCGTCGCGCCGCACACGGTCAATACCGTGCCGCCCGCAACGCTCGACGCGCTGCTCGATCACGGAAAGATAACGCCCGACACGGCGCAGGAAGATCTCGACGGCGCGCACGCAACGATCGACGCGCTCGGCAAAGCGCAGATCTCGCTCTTCGACGTGACGCAGAAACTGCAGGTGGAAGGCGTCAAATCGTTCGCCGACTCCTACAACTCGATGCTCCAAACGATTACCGACAAGCAGAAGCGGCTGGAAAGCGGCTCGGAAAAGGTGGCAGCGCACCTGGGAAAAGCTGAAGCCGGCCTAGAGCCGGCTCTCGACACCCTGGCTGCCAGCGAATTCCTGGCGAAACTCTGGAAGCGCGATGCGTCGCCGTGGTCTTCGGACCCGGCGGACGCGGCCGCTATAAAAAATGCCCTCGGTTGGCTCGACTTTCCCGAAGTCGTGCTGCACCAGCACGCGGCCGAGTACGCGAAGCTCGCGCGCGAATGCGCGCGCACGTTCCGCGATGTCGTCGTGCTCGGGATCGGCGGGAGTTCGCTCGCGCCGAACGTCTTGCGCGCGATCTTCGGAAAGACCGCGGGCTTTCCCGAATTGCACGTCCTCGATTCCATCGATCCCGACGAAATTCGCGCGCTCGAACGGCGCCTCGATCTGCCTTCGACGCTCTTCATCGTGTCGAGCAAATCCGGCAAAACGATCGAGACCGAGGCGCTCTGCCGATACTTTTATGGCCGTGTTGCGAAATCGGTCGGGTCGGATTACGCGGGACGACAATTTCTTGCCATCACCGCGCCGGGCACGCAACTCGGGACCGAAGCGCGTGAAGCGAACTTCTTTCGAACGTGGGAAAACGATCCGCAGATCGGCGGCAACTTCAGCGCGCTCTCACACTTCGGCATGCTGCCGGCGGCGCTGGCCGGCTACGACGTCGCCGCGATCCTCGACCGCGGGCTCGACGTTCTGCAGTCTAACGCGCGCGCGACCGCACCGAAAGATGCCCCCGCAGTGCGCTTCGGTGCGGCGATCGCAACGCTCGCACGCGCAGGCCGCGACAAACTCACGATCGTGACCCATCCGTCGGTCGCCGCCTTCGGCACGTGGGCGGAGCAGCTCGTTGCCGAAGCGACGGGCAAGGACGGCCGCGGGATCGTGCCGATCGAAGGCGAGCCGCTCGGCGATCCACTCGAATACGGCGACGATCGCGCGTTCGTTTACGTCGGTGCGGGCTTACCCGACGCGACGGCGCCCGAAGGCACGCAGACCGATGCGGAAATCCGACAACGCCTCACGGCGCTTGCGGACGCGGGCCACCCGGTGCTCACGCTGACGATGACCGGCCTCGCCGACGTAGGGGCTCAATTCGCGTTTTGGGAAATTGCGACCGTGACCGCGAGCGCGCTGCTCGGCGTCAACGCGTTCGACCGCCCGAACGTGTGCGAGTCCCAAGCAAACGCGGACCGGCTGCTCGCAGAATTCAGGCGCACGGGCGCCTTCCCGCAGGCCGGCGGCACGGACGTGCCGGCATCGGGCGTGACGGCGCTCGCCGGCTCGCGCGGCGGCGCGACGGATTCGCTCGAAGCGGCGCTCGCAGCCGTGCTCGCCGGCGTTCGAACCGGCGACTACGTCGCATTCACCGCGTTCGTCGAACGCAGTCCGGAGAACGAAGCCAAACTCCGCAAAGCACGCCTCGCGGTTCGCCGCGCCTGCAAGGTCGCTACGACCGTCTCCTTCGGTCCTCGCTTTCTGCACTCGACGGGACAACTGCACAAGGGCGGTCCGGCGAGCGGGGTCTTCTTTCAACTCACGTACGAGACTCCCGTATCGGCCGATCTTGCGGTTCCCGGCATGGCATCCTTCGCGACGCTGTCGCGCGCGCAGGCACTCGGCGACTTCGCAGCCCTCGACCGGCACGCTCGCCGCGGTGTACGCGCGCACCTGACCTCACCCGCCGCGCTCGATACATTCGTGCGTGCGATCGAAGACGCACTCTCCGCAAAAATCTAAGATAGGACGAAGCTTGAGTCTCACGAGCGCGCGGCCGGAGAATCCGGCCGCAAACCCACTGCGTGCCGGCCTGGATTCCAATCGGATTGCAGATCCTTGTACGATCGTCTTTTTCGGCGCGAGCGGCGATCTGACCAAACGCATGCTCATCCCCGCGATGTACAACTTGCGCGTCAACGGCATCTTGCCGACGAACTTCGGCATCATCGGATTTTCGCGTTCGGATAAATCGCATTACGACTTTCGCGAAGAGATGCGCGAAGCACTCACCGAGTTCTCGCGCAGCGGAGCGCCCAAGGATCCGCTCTGGAGCGATTTCGCCGAACGGATGTACTACATTCAAGGTTCGTTCGACGACACCGAAGCGTACAAAGACCTCAAGCGTCACATCGAAGAGAACGACGAAAAACACGGCACGGCCGGCAACGTGCTGTACTATCTCTCTACCCCGCCGACGGTGTTTCCGCTCATCATCCGGCAACTCGCCGCAAGCGGGCTCGGGCCGAGGGATCAGGCCAAGGGCTGGTCGCGCGTCATCATCGAGAAACCGTTCGGAACCGATCTCGATTCCGCGCGCGGGCTGCAGACCGAGGTCGAGAAAGTCTTCGACGAAAAACAAGTCTATCGCATCGATCACTACCTCGGTAAAGAGCCGGTGCAGGACATCATGGCGCTCCGGTTCGCAAACGTCATGTTCGAGCCGATCTGGAATCGCCGGTACGTCGATTGCGTTCAGATCACGGCCGCGGAGACCGTCGGCGTCGAAGGCCGCGGCGGCTACTACGATCATGCGGGCGCGATGCGCGACATGATCCAAAATCACGTCGTCAATCTGCTCGCGCTCGTGGCGATGGAACCGCCGATTTCGCCCAACGCCGACCACATCCGCGACGAGAAGTTCAAAGTGCTCTCGGCGCTGCGGCCGTTCAAAGAAGACGAGGTCTCGAAGCTCACCGCTCGCGGCCAATACGGCCCGGGCCTCGTCGAAGGCAAGCCCGTTCTCGGCTACCGCGAAGAGCCGAGCGTGGATCCGAATTCGACGACCGAAACGTACGCGTGCGTCAAATTCCACATCGACAATTGGCGCTGGGCGGACGTACCGTTCTATTTGCGTTCCGGCAAACGTCTCGCGCGCAAGAGCTCCGAGATCGCGGTGCGTTTCCGCGGAATCCCGCATCGTATCTTCGGCGAAGCGGGCGATCAGATCGAGAACAACACGCTGGTCATGAAGATCCAACCGGAAGAGGGCGTCTCGATCCGCTTCAACGCGAAAGTCCCGGGACCCAAGATGCACATCCGCGGCGTGACGATGGATTTCAACTACGGCACGGGATTCGGCGTGACGTCCGCGCCCGCATACGAACGTCTCATCGCCGACGCCATGCGCGGCGACGCCACGCTCTTCACGCGCTGGGACGCAGTCGAACGCGCGTGGGAAGCCGTGATGCCGATCCTCAATCGCTGGGAGGCGACGCCGATGATCGATTTCCCGAACTACCTCGCCGGCAGCCAGGGTCCGCAAAACGCCGACGCCCTGCTCGTCGCCGACGGGCGAGAGTGGAGGCGTATCTAAGATGTCGCCCGTCTCGCCCGGCAAACCCACGAGCAGCCTGCACGTCGAATCCGCAAGCGACGTCGCCGCGATTCGCGAGCAGTTAAAACAATCGCGCAAAGACATCACCGAGATCGAGAACGATGCGGCGACGCGCGTTGCGACGCTGAATTTCGTCGTCTTCATCGACGATCCCGACCATCGCGATTGGGTTCTGTTGCGCGCCGCGCGCGTCGCGGACAAATTACCCTCGCGCCTCATCGTGCTCGATTCGACGAGCGCGGTAAGCGGCGTGGACGTATCGGCCGCAAAGCGCGAGAGCGCGGCGGGCAGCATCATTACCGAACGTATCGACGTCAGCGTATCGTCGATCGGGCATCAAGCGATCATCAGTCTCGTCCAGGAGCTCTGCGTCGCGGACGTACCGACGGTGCTGTGGTGGAGCGGCTCGCGCCTGATGCAGAGCCGTACGTTCTCCGGCCTCGCACAGCATGCGGCGACGGTGCTCGTCGATTCGTCGGGCAAAGTGCGCGGGGACGAGATCATTCGCGAACTCGGCGAGTTCCTCACACGCTACTCGCAGGTCGTGCTCGCCGACCTCGCGTTCATGCGGCTCGCGCCGTGGCAAGATATGATCGCGCAATTCTTCGACGATCCCGATCTGCGGGAAG
>CAZZUZ010000054.1:8074-11430 GCA_964657315.1 Vulcanimicrobiota bacterium | reverse complement strand
GGCGCTTTTTTGTTACTCGCGGTCGACGCGGCCTTAACGGAAATGCGCCGCGATGTAGTCTCCGAAGCGATCCATGACGTCGGCGCGGCGAATCGGATCGTGCGGAAAGTGGCCGTCCACGGGGTACTGCACGAGCGTCGCGTTCTTGTGATTGTCGCGCAGCGCCCGGTAGTACATCGACGACGTCGCGAACGGATCGCGATTGTCGCCGGCGTCCGAAACGATGAGGACGGGCGTGGTAACGTCGGGCGCGTAGGCGATTGCCGACGCGCGCTTCCACTCGTAGGTGTAGTTGTCGCGGACGTACGGCGAGCCGTGGAAGAGCGCTTTGTCCGAATCGGAATCGTCGGCCACGCCGTAATCGGTCGCCCAGTCGTCGACCGAGGCGCCGGAGACGGCCGCACGCCAAACGTGATACTTGGAGATCATCCAGGCCGTCATGATGCCGCCGTACGACCAGCCGGAAACGGCGATGCGGTGCCCGTCGACGATGCCCTTCGCTTCGACCGCGGCGACCGCCGCCATCACGTCTTTCCCGGGGCCCTCGTCGGGATCGTAGAGGACGCCACGCTGATACTTCAGCCCTAAATTATCGCTGCCGCGGTAATTCGGTTCGAGCACGAGCCAGCCGCGAGAAGCGAGCGCTTGCGCAAACGTATCGAAGGTATTTCCCGACGACGCCGTCGGTCCGCCGTGAATGTAGAGGACGAGCGGATAGGTGCGGCCCGCGACATAGCCCGGCGGATAGTACAGCATACCGTCGGCGGTGACGCCCATGCTCGACTCGAACGAGAACGGCTCGGCCTTGGCGAGATCGAGCGCCCGCGTTGCGGCGTTGTAATCGCTCACGCGTTCGGGCAGGCCTTTGGGCGGGAGAACGTAGAGCTCGCCCGGCGACTGCGCCGTCGTGCCGATGAAGGCGATCGTTCCGTTCGACGACGTTTCGGGGGCGATGGCCGTCGCGCTTAGATCGCCGAGTTCGACCGCCTCCGGCTTGCGATCGACGCCCGCGCGCACGAGTTGAAACGCCGTGCCGTTCGCACACGTAAAGTATAACGTCGAGGAGTCGGCGGACCAGAACGACTCGTGGACTTGGCGATCGAAATCCGCGGACACGTCGGTGCCGTCGCCGCTTCCCGGCACCGCCACGTAGAGATCGTTGCGATTGACTTGGCTGTCACCGTCGGAATGCTGATATGCGACGCGTTTACCGTCGGGCGAGAAGAGCGGGTTCGCTTCCCAACTCTTGAAATCGGTGAGCCGCGCGAGCTTCTGCGTCGCGACGTCGAGCACTTCGAGATGCCCTTGCGCCGAATCGTTGAGAATCGCGTTGGGTGTGAGCAGAAAGGCGATCGACGTGCCGTCGTGCGACCACGAGATCGAGCCTTGCGCTTCACCCGTCGCCACGCTCTCCTTGCCGCGCGTGAGTTGCCGGGCGCGGCCGCCGTTCGCATCGACGACGAAGAGATGGGCCGGCTGATCGGGTTCGCGCGTCGTGATCGGTTCGGTCGTAAACACGTACGCGTCGCGATACTTGTCCGCACCGGATTTCTTGGGTTTCGGCTGATCCGCAACATACGCGATCGCCTCGCCGTCCGGACGCCACGCGAATTGATCGACACCGCCGTCGTCCGAGGTCACCGGCCGCGCGTCGCCGCCGTCGAGCGGCATCACGAAAACCTGCGCTTTGGCATCGTCTCCCGAGCCTTCATTTGCGATGAACGCGATGCGCGTCCCGTCGGGCGACCACGCGGGGTCCGAGAGGCCCGTGCGCTTGTAGGTCAGCGTCCGGCGGACGTGCGTCGCGAGGTCGAAGAGGTCGAGGTCTTTATCGTATTTGTTCGTTTTCCAATTGACGTGCGAAGCGACGACGACGGCCCGCTTCCCGTCGGGCGAGACCGCCGGCGACGTCAGCGTCACGAGATCCCGCATCCGGGCCGTCGTAAACGTGTTCGCCGCTGCGAGCGAAGGCGAGGGCAGCGAAGACGCAAGAAGCGCCGCGACCGCCGTAAATCGTGCGAAAGTTCTCAAAGTGTCGACGTCCATTGTCGCCCGCGACGGTGCGCCCTGCCCCGAATTTCACCGATTTGCGCGCCGTCGCCCCGAAAAGGATGGAAAGAGGGCTGCCGGGGCGGAATGAGGCGACCATCGGGTAGTGGCGCAGCTTGGTAGCGCACTAGTCTGGGGGACTAGGGGTCGCAGGTTCAAATCCTGTCTACCCGACCATTTCAAAGCCGCATCGCGTAAGCGTTTGCGGCTTTTGTGTTCTCTCATGTCATCCTCGGCAGGAGGCACCGCAGTAGGCGCGTTGCTCAGATCACACGATCCACTCGATCAGCGGCTTTTCGGCGCATGCCTGCGACCGAATGGGAAGACAGGTCGCGCGTCACGCAGTCGACGACTCTACTCCATGAGCAACTACTTGTCACGATCGCAACGCCGCCGTTCGGAAGCGGTAAGACTTCCCGGTCGCCCGAAATGACCGTTCCGCGGTTCGGGTACGCCGTTCCGTTCGACGACGATCGTTTGACGCGGACACGACCTAACGGGAGATCTTGCGTTTCGACCGATGAGAAGGCCAGCCGTAGGCGGTCTCGACGGCTAGAATCGTGCGAAGCGGTCGCGGTTCTTCGCGGCGGCCGCAAAGCCGGCGACCGTGGAATCGATTTCGGCTACGAACGCGCCGCAATCTGGTCGTGCGAACGATGCGTGCCATTGCCGTTCGCGGTCTTCGAAGCTCGTCGCCGCGATGACGTCGGCGGGAAGAAGACGCGCGTACGTTTCGTTCCACGAAGCTTCGCATACGCAAGCGAGCGCTGCGGCGTCCTCCGTTCGAGCCGCGCGAATCACCTCCGCACGAACGCGTTCGCGCCGTCGCGCGCCTCTTCGTGTAGCGGTACGTCGCCGGCGATGCCTTCGTTGCGTAGCGCTTGCGTGAGGTCGGCATCCCATCCGCGATACGCCGACAGGCGATCCGTGCGCATGCACGTCTGCGGAAATGCGGCGAGCTGTTTTGCGAGTTCGAGCGCGGCGGCGAGCGCTTCACCCGGCGCGACCAAGCGGTTCGTGAGCCCGAATGCGAGCGCCTCACGCGCGTCGACGGGCCTTCCCGTGAGGATCATGTCGAGCGCTCGGCTCTGCCCGATGAGCCGCGGGAGGCGAACCGTGCCGCCGTCGATCAGCGGCACGCCGAAGCGCCGGCAGAAGACGCCGAAGATCGCGGTCTCCGATGCCACGCGCATATCGCACCATAACGCGAGTTCGAGACCGCCCGCGACGGCGTAGCCTTCGACTGCTGCGATCACGGGCTTCGAGAGCAGCATCCGCGTCGGACCCATCGGGCCTTCGCCCACGGG
>CAZZUZ010000054.1:0-8064 GCA_964657315.1 Vulcanimicrobiota bacterium | reverse complement strand
GTACGAATAGCCGTCGCGCGCGAGCGACTTGAGATCGTAGCCCGCGCAGAACGTGCCGCCCGCGCCCGTCAAGATCGCGACCCGCTGCGACTCGTCCACTTCGAACGCAGTGAAGGCGGCGCGCAGCGCTTCGGCCGTCGCGGCGTTCACGGCGTTCTTGAGCGACGGTCGCGCGATCGTCACGACCGTAACGTCGTCGACGCGAGCGATTTCGACCGTCGAGCCTTGCGATGTCGCCATAGGCTCGACTTATTTGCTGGGGCGTTCGCGGCCTCGAACGTCGTAGCACGCGGCCAGCCACGTGAGCAGCCGGTCGCGTTCGAACTCTTTGAGACCGGCGATGAGCGCCATGACGACGCTCAATTCGGGCGACTTGGACGACTCGTTCGGCGGCGGCATCGAACGTATGTTCGATCGACCGCGCCCGCAACCTGGTAGCGCCGGCTACCGACGCCGGTCACATTTTCGTGAGAAGCTAGCGGCATGACCGAATCGACGATCAATCCGCTCACCCAGTACGTGATGATGGCAATCTTTTTCGCGGTCATCGCCGCGGTGCCGATTGGCATGTATCTGCTCGGTATTAAGACGTATGGCACGGGCGACTACCACCAGCCGTAAGCGGCCTCGACCATTAAAAAAAAGCCGCTGCGCCCTACGGCGCAACGGCTTTTCGTATATTTAGGGATCGCCTAGTTGTTGAACGGACCGACTTCGCTCTCGATCGCCTCGACGTCGTTAAAGAGCGTTTGTGCAGGCGATGTCGTCGACGGTGGGCAGCTGATGTCTTGCGTGCTCGATCCGGCGTAGGTGAGCGACGTCGTCGATCCGTACGATGCCGACTTCGTGCAACCATTGAGCGTCGCGACGTTCGACAGTGGAACGTTCGCCAAGATATCGTTGTAGAGTTGCGAGACCGACGACGCCGTCGGCGTTGCGTTGCGCGTCGCGCCGTCCTGCGTCACCGTCGTCGTGTCATCAAAATTAATCACAATCGAAAACGCCTTACGGTTGGTCGAGCCGCCGTCGGAAATCGTTACGGGACCGGGCGTCGGACTCCCCGTCGGCGACGGTGACGGCGTCGCGGTGCGCGCGGGTGAAGACGATCCGCCGCCGCTGCACGCGCCAAGCAGCGATGCCGCAAGGGTGAGACCGCCGAGAATTCCGATACGATAACGTAGTAACATTGTTGTCCATTTCGAGATTCGAACAGAATCCCAGGTGCGGCAAGCGTGGTGCGGAAGACGGAGAGCCCCCGATGGCTCGACTCTCTGGTGCGGCGGAAGTAAACGAAGGCTTCGACGCGGTGTGGCGTGCCGACTTCGATCGAGCCGTCGCGTTGCTGCACAATGTCGATGCGCCGGGTTGCTCTACGATGCGCTCGCGCGTGTACCTGCGGATGCACCTCCCCAAGCGCGCCGTGGCGGAGTTCGAGCGGATGCCCGTGCTCAAGCTCCATCCGCGCGAACGCGCCGAGATGACGCTCATCGGCAGTGGCGCGTACCGTGCGATCGGCGATGCCGCGCGGGCCGACGAACTCTGGAAGAGCGCCGAGCGGCAGGCGCTCGAACTCGAAGATCCGCTCTTCGAACTCGTCCGGCTTACCGTATCGACGGTACGCGACTTTACCGAGGGCAAGCTCGAGCAATCGCGCAAGACGGCCGAGAGCGGACTGATGCTCTCCGAGGCATGCCGCAATCGCGAAGTCGTCTTACCGTACGTCTTCGAAGCGAACCATCTTCGCGCCCGGCTGCTCGAAACGTTGAGCATGCATGCCGCGCTTGCGGGCAACCACATCAAACAAGAGCGTCTGCTCGTCGAGGCCGTCTTCACGAGCGCGCTGGTCCGCCGTCGCGACGTCTTTTCAGAGGTCAATACGCTCGCGAATCTCGCCTCGATGCTCGTCGCCTATCCCGGCCTGCGTTCGCGCGAACTCGTGCTCTCGCGCGCGGACAAGATCGTGTGGAACGATCACCTCGATCACAAGCGCACGTACATCAAGCGCGGGCTGCGGTCCAACAAAGAAATCTTCGGTTTCTCCGAGGATCTCGAAGCCTTCGGCGGCCGCGGCTATCCCACGCTCGCGTGGCGCGTCGGTGACATCATCGATCGCCTCCTCAATGCGAACTGGGCCGAGCGCGGCGCGTTCGATGCGGAACTGACCTTCGCGATGGAGCTCGCCGAGCGCGTCGATTGGCAGGGCACGCCCGGCGAAGAGATCGCGTCGCTGCCGTTTTTGTGCGCGCTCGTCGCTCCGCGTACTGTCGCCGACGCCCGACGCCTCATGAATGTGTACTACGAGAAGCTCAAGACGCTCTCGGGTTCGTTCATCTACGTCTGGGAAGGCCGCCGGCCCGCGCTCGAGAGCTTTACGGAAGCGACGATCGCAAAAGCCCGCGGCGAGTATACGACGGCCCTTGCGAAATACGCCGACTCGCTGCGCTATTGGCTGGCCCGCGAAATGACCGCCCACTCGGCTTTCACCGGTCTCGAACGTTATACGATGAGCCGCGACGACGCAGACCTCGTGCCTGCCGCGGACTTTCTGCGCCGCTACCCGACGACGTCTTTCGCGCGCCGGCTGGGCCGCGCGCTGCAGCTTACGACCGATGCGAAGGCGGGTGAGTTCGTCTTCCTCAATGCGGGCTTCGCGACGGCCTCGTAACGGGGGTTTGGGCGCGGCCCGCGTAACCTCGGCCAATCGTGCAGACCGAGACCCCCGTGGAATTAGCAAAGACCTACGACCCCGCCGCCGTCGAAGCCCGGCGCTACCAAGAGTGGCGCACCATGGGCGTCTTTCACGAGGAGCCCGATCCCGCTCGTCCGCCGTTCATCATTTCGATGCCGCCGCCCAACATCACCGGGCGCGCGCACCTCGGCCACGGCTCGACCTATACGCCGATGGATATCCTCGCGCGCTATCACCGGATGCTCGGTGAAAATGCCGATTGGCTGCCCGGGCAAGACCACGCCGCGATCGCGACCGAAGCGGTCGTCGTGCGCGAACTCGCGCGCGACGGGATCACGCGCGAGAGCCTCGGGCGCGAAGCGTTTATCGCGCGCGTGTGGGAATGGCGCGAGAAATACGGCGACGCGATCTACGAGCAGTTTCGCAAGCTCGGCTTCGGCCCCGATTGGGACCGCGACCGTTTCACGATGGACGCCGGCTTGTCGGCCGCGGTGTACAAAGTCTTCGTGGAACTCTACCGCGAGGGGCTGATCTATCGCGGCACGCGCATCGTCAACTGGGATCCGGTCTCGCAGTCGACGCTCAGCGACGCGGAAGTCGAAGACGAAGAGCGCGACGGATTTCTCTGGCAGATCCGGTACGCCGCCGAAGACGGCAGCTACGGGATCGAGATTGCGACGACGCGTCCCGAAACGATGGGCGGTGACGTGGCGATCGCGGTGCATCCGGACGACGAACGCTATACGTCGCTGATCGGCAAGCACGTCATCGTGCCGCTGGTGGGACGATCGATTCCGATCATCGCCGATGCATCGGTCGAAAGCGACTTCGGCACGGGTGCACTCAAAATCACCCCGGCGCACGATCCGCTCGACAACGCGATCGGCGAACGCCACGGCTTGCCGATGCCGAGCGTCATCGACTTCGAAGGCAAGCTCAACGGCCTCGCGCCCGAGAAATATCGCGGCATGGATCGCTTCGCCGCGCGTAAAGCCGTCGCGGCCGACCTCGAAGCGGGCGGCATGCTCGTGAGCACGATCCCGCGCCGGTCGGCCGTGCCCGTGAGCTCGCGCAGCGGCGCGGTCGTCGAACCGCTGCTCTCGCTGCAGTGGTTCTGCAAGATGGAAACGCTCGCGGCTCCGGCGCTCGAGGCGTTGCACGACGGGCGCATCCGCTTCATACCGGAGCGCTTCGGCCGCACGTACGAGTATTGGCTAGAAAACATCAAAGACTGGAACGTCTCGCGCCAGGTGTGGTGGGGCCATCGGCTGCCCGTCTGGTACACGCCGGACGAAGACGTGATCGTGGCGGAGACCGAAGAAGAAGCGCTCGCGGTCTGCAAAGAAACGTACGGTGGCGTAGCGTTACGGCGCGACCCCGACACGCTCGATACGTGGTTCTCGAGCGGCCTCTGGCCGTTTTCGATCCTCGGCTGGCCCGAGAAGACGCCCGAACTCGAACATTGGTATCCCAATTCGACGCTCGTCACCGGCCGCGAGATCATTTTCCTGTGGGTCGCGCGGATGGTGATGCTCGGCATGAAGTTCGTGGGCGACGTGCCGTTTCGCGACGTGTTCATCTCGCCGCTCGTGTTCGACGACAAGGGCCGCAAGATGTCCAAGAGTCTGGGCAACGTCATCGACCCGATGGACCTCGTCGCGAAATACGGCGCCGATGCGACTCGTCTGGGCGTCGTGCGACAGATGCGCATCGAATCGCAGGAACTGCGCTTCGACGAACGTTTCGTAGAGAAGGCGCGCGACTTCAATAACAAATTGTGGCAAGCGCTGCGCTATGCGGCGAGCTTGCCCGAAGGTTTGCCGCGGGCGAGCAAACTGCCGAAGACGGCCGATCTCGGTCTCGCCGACACGTGGATCTTGCACGAATTGCGTGCGACGATCGTGCGCGTTTCGAAAGCGTACGACGAGTACGAATTCGGCGTCGCCGCCGACACCCTGCTCGACTTCGCGTGGTATCGCTTGTGCGATTGGTATATCGAGTCGACGAAGGTCGCGTCGGCTTCGGCCACGCGCGCTTCCGTGCTCTCGTATTGCCTCAACTCGCTCGTACGATTGCTGCATCCCATCGAGCCCTTCGTGACCGAAGAGATCTGGCAGGCGCTGCCGCACGACGGTAAGACGATCGTAACCGCGATGTGGCCCGACCCGGACGAAATCGTCGTGGACGCCGCTACGGCCGCGCGGTACGAACGCGTGCGCACGGCGGTCGGCAAGGTGCGCGATTTTCGCGCGGAACTCAAACTCGCCCCGAACGAAAAACTCACGATCAAGACGCCCGCCGACCTCCCGGCCGACGAGGCCGAACTGCTCAAAGCGCACGCCAATGCGGAACTCGTGCCCGGCGCGGCCTCGGCCGACGCGGCCGGCGCCGCGATCGATCGCATCGTGGTCGAGGCGCCCGTGGCGAAGCTCGCCGAGCGTTATCGCAAAGAAGCGGCACGCCTCGAAGCCGAGGTCGACCGCCTCGAGAAGAAGCTCGACAACCCCGCATTTACGAGCAAGGCGTCGCCGGAAGCCGTTTCGAAAGATCGCGAAAAGCTTGCAGGCTATGAGGCCGAACTCGCCCGCGCGCGGTCCGGCCTCGCTACCTTGGCAAACACGTCGGAGGATCGTTGATGGGGAGTGCGCTCGAAGCGCTGCGGGAGCGGACGCTCATGTCGGCGCCGCAAATCGACCGCATCATCGCGCGGCTCGCCCACCAAATTCTCGAGCCCGAAGACGCGCAACACGGCCTCGTGCTCATCGGCATCCGCCGCGGCGGCGAGCAGCTCGCGCGCCGGCTCTCGAACAACATCGAGACGATCAGCGGCATGAAGCCCGGCATCGGCTTTCTCAACATCAATCTGTATCGCGACGACGACGTCGCGAAAGCGCTTCCCGAATCCGACATCGCAGAAGACCTCTCCGGCAAGGTCGTGATCGTCGTCGACGACGTGCTCTACACGGGCCGCACCGTCCGGTCGGCGCTCGACGCCGTGACCGATCTCGGCCGCCCGCGCGTCATCCGGCTCGCCGTGCTCGTCGATCGCGGACTGCGCGAGCTGCCGGTGCAAGCCGACTACGTCGGCCGCGCGATTCCTACGAGCCGGCGCGAACACATCATGGTGCATCTCTCGAAAACGTATGCGGACGACGATCGCGTCTTGATCCGCAGCGACGTCGATGACGAGGCGTAGCCTTCTCGACCTCGACGATTTTTCGGGCGCTGAGATCGGATACGTTCTCGAGCGCGCGCGCCGATTTCACGACGACCCGCCCGGTAGAGACCTGCTGCGCGACGTCACGGTCGTCAATCTCTTCTTCGAATCGAGCACGCGGACGTTCACGTCGTTTGCGATCGCCGAGCAACGCGTCGGCGCGGATGTGGTATTGCTGCCGCCGGGTTCGTCGAGCTTGGGCAAAGGCGAGACGATCGCCGATACCGCGATCACGCTTGCGGCGATGGGCGTACGCGTCATCGTCACGCGTCATCCCGAGTCGGGCTTCCCGTATCGTTTAGCCGAATCGTTCGATGGCCACGTCATCAACGCGGGAGACGGCCGACACGCCCACCCCACCCAGGCGCTGCTCGATTTGCTCACGCTTCAGACGGAATTCGGGCGCCTCGCGGGCTTGAGAGTCGCGCTCGTCGGCGACATCCTGCATTCGCGCGTCGCGCGTTCGAACATCATCGGCTTGCGCGCGATGGGCGCGGAAGTGACGCTCGTCGGCCCGACCACGCTTCTGCCCGCATCTATGGAACGCGAAGGCGTACGTATCTCGCGCGACCTCGACGCCGTCTTACCGGAGATGGACGCGATCATGCTCCTGCGCATTCAAAAGGAGCGCATCGCGACCGCGACCTTACCGACGCTCGACGACTACGCCCGCAATTATCGGCTCGACGCTAAGCGGCTGCAATGCATCCGGCCGGGCGCGATCGTGATGCATCCCGGACCGTACAATCGCGGCGTCGAGTTGACGGAAGACGTCTTCGCCTTCGCCGGGTGGCGGTACGCGCAGCAAGTATCGCACGGCGTGTACGTGCGCATGGCCGTTCTCGATTTTCTCGTCAACGGCGCCGGCGCGCGATTGCTCGCGCGAGCGTAGATTACGCGAGTCGCAGGTGCGCGACGAACGACGCCGCGCATAACGAGACCGAGGAGCGAGGACGCCGTAACGAGCGAAGAAGACCAATCCTTATCGCAATCGTCGCTCGCGAGGCGCCTACGTAAAGCGTTCGTTAGGTACTGAGTGCGGTGTTTGCAGACGTATCGACGGCACGAGACAGCGATATCAAGCGAAGCGTTAAGCACCGCATGATCTGCGAATCTGTGCGTTTACGCACGGGTCCGAGATCGGCCGAGCGGGGCACTTGCTTCAAGGAGACGAAGGCCGCACGCCCTCCGTTCTTGCACTTTGCACAGGTAGGTTCTGATGGCCGTTGGTAAGCTCGGTGGGCTCGTGTTATCCACTTCCGTAGCACTCGCAGCATGCGGCGGTGGCAGCACTCCGAACCCCGGCGGCGGCGGCACGAGCGCGACGCCGCCGCCCGTCGTGACAAAGAGTTATTCGTTTCCCGCCGGCGACGCGAGCGCGGCCGCCGGCGACACGGCTTGGGACATCACCGGCGTCACGACCACACTGAGCGGCCAATTCGGCGACGCCAACGGCGATTCGTACGACACGCTCCGAGTCGACGTTACCTTCGCCCAAAACGTCGCGAACGCACTGCCAAGCCCCGGAGCGCAGTTAAGCTTCGGATACCAGTTGGGAATTCAAATCTCTTTGGACACCGATGGAAATGCAAACACTGGCTATCTTGGGCCGTGCAACACCGCTTCTACTTTGAAACCTTTTGAATACACAACCGATCAAGGAGACGATCCGAGCAGATTAGCGGACGGTAATTATTCGATTTTATCGAATGGCGCGCCGATTTCGACTGGGGGGCAGAATCCGCCATCCGAGGCAATGGTTTCGATATCCGGGAACACAATCTCGGAGACTTTTTTTCTTACGGCGATCGGAGTTCATTCTGGAAAAGCTGCTCCAAAAATCGGAGTCGCTGTTGCTGCGACAAATGGCTCCGATATGAACGCTCAAGGCGTTGGAGCAACAGATTGCGTGCCGAGCGCTCCGTCTATTGAGGTTTCAACTAATTGATTAATCTATCTTGGAAAGCCATCAACCTGATCACCCTTTCTCCAGTGCTGAGAGCTGTCCAATGAGTTGATTTGGTAGCTTGAGCCAATGGGTGCGGTGTAATTCAGCGTACCGGATGGCGCTGATGGCATCCCATAGAGCGGTGTGCATGGCGTTTCAAACGACCATTGGAACGAACCGCCTTGGCGTACGCGAATGATACGGCCATTT
>CAZZUZ010000053.1:0-11526 GCA_964657315.1 Vulcanimicrobiota bacterium | reverse complement strand
GTTCCCCGGACAGGGATCCCAGACCTCCACGATGCGCGACGACGTCGCGCGCGTCGGACTCTTCCGTCGGATAGTAATTGATTGCTACATCCGCGCCTTCGCGCGCGTACGCGATCGCCGCGGCGCGCCCCATGCCGGAATCGCCGCCGGTGATGAGCGCTTTGCGTCCGAGCAGACGCCCCGAGCCTTTGTAGGATTTCTCGCCGTGATCGGGCGGCGGTTGCATCTTGCTAGCAAGTCCGGGCCACGGCTGCTTGACGAACGTGTACGGCGGCTGCGGGTATTTGGTCGTAGGGTCTTGCACGGGTTGCGCCGTGCTCGGATACGTTTTGCCTTGATCCTGCGCAACGGTATCTTGAGCCGATGCGGAGGTGACGGTCGCTACGGCGAGACCGGAGCCGAGCGCTCCGATCGCTTGCAGTCGCGAGAGGGATTTTCCGGTGGTTTCTTTTTGGTCGCTCATGAATTTCCTGACGAGAAGGGGAGAACCGTACGCGTTTAGCCGCCCAGAGCGAGTTTGAACCAGAGTCCGCCGCCGAGCGCCGCGCCGGTGACGTACGAGGCTTGCGCGACGCAGCCGTCTCTTACGCCTCGATCGTTAGAAGCCGTAACGTGCTTTGATCGCTTGCGCCATGCTCAAGTGCGAGACGCTCTGCGGTTCGAACGCTCCGGCGTAGTTCATAGCATCATCGGCCCGATGGTCGTCGGCGGCGGCCGGCCCAGGGCCGTTCCGATCGCGATCATGAGATTGGCGCTTTTGCGGCGACGCGCGGGTCGACGCCGGCGGGATGGTCGGCGAGCGTTCGAATCGATGCGGGAACGGTCGTGGCGACGTTTCCGGCGTGAACCTTCGTGAACTCGGCGCCGAGCAACACCAGAATCGACGTGTAGTAGATCCAGAGGAGCACGACGAGGAGCGAACCCGCGGCACCGTAGGCCGAGGCCGAGCCCGCGACGCGGAAGTAGAACGCGATCGCGTTTTCGCCGAGCACGAACAGCACGGCGGTCGCAACGGCGCCGACGGTTACGTCGCGCCAGTGCACGCTGACGTCGGGCAAGATCTTGAAGAGCGCACCGAAGATCACGCTGCCGATCGCGACCGTGAGCAGCTGCGAGACGACGCCGGTAACGAGCGGATGGCGTAAGAAGCCGAAGCTCGCATTCGCATGGTTCTGTGCGAATCCGATGCCGACGTTGAGGACGACGCTGAGCAGCAAGAGAAAGCCGACGATGAGGATCATCACGAACGATGCGGCGCGGTCGCGCAGCATCTGCTTCCAGCCCCCTTTCGTCGTCTCGACGTGCCACACGGCGTTGAGCGCATCTTGCAGCGCGGAGAAGAGCGCGGAGGCACCGAACGCGAACGCGATCCAGCCCACGATCTGAGCAACGATGCCCGCGCGCGGCTTGTCGAATGCGGCCGAAATCATGCCGCGCACGGCATCGCCCGTGCCTTTGCCCGTCGCGTTCGTGATCTGTCCGATGAGGGCGTTCTCCGCGACGTGATGGCCGTGGCCGCCCTGCGCGACGCCGATGATGTAGCCGACGATGGCGATGAGGACGATGAACAGCGGCGCGATCGAAAAGATCGCGGAGAACGCGATCGCGGAGGCGAGCCGCATCGCTTTGTCCTCGCCGAACGCGGCCCACGTTGCTTTGAGTGAATGCGTGAAGGTGATGGGCACTACGCGAGTCGCTCGGTGAAACATGCGGATGTCATCATCGTGATGTACCCCGATGCCTGGGTATCAGCGAGTGATGAAGACTTCCATCTTCCGCGTTCGTTCGCACGCAAACAGTCGTTGAGCGAAGAAGCACTCATTCCGGTCGCGTCCGAAGACGCGGTGCTCGAATCGGCCAAGCGCGACGAACGTATCGCCTCCGGAAAGCGAGCACGGCGCCGCGTGAAGCGTCCGGCGCATGCGCTGCTCCCTGCCCGTCCGGACGACTTCGACGTGGTCGCGTTCATCGACCGCGCGAACGTCGAACGCGTGCCTTCACTCGTTCCGATCCGTCATTTCCGCATGGCCGCGTCGGCGTTTAGCTTTTATCGCGGTTCCGCGGGCCTCATGGCGCTCGATCTCGCACGGACGCCGGTCAGCGGCTTCGACGTCCAGCTTTCCGGCGACGCCCATTGCGGGAATTTCGGCGCGTTCGCGACGCCCGAACGCAACCTCATCTTCGACGTGCGTGACTTCGACGAGACGCTTCCCGGGCCGTGGGAGTGGGACCTCAAGCGCCTTGCGGCGAGCCTGGTCCTGGCCTCGCGCGATGTCGGCGGTGACGACGAAGCGGCATCGGAAGCGGCCTGTAACGCGGTGCGCATCTATCGCGAAGCGATGCTCGGCTTTGCGAAGATGTCGACGCTCGATACGTGGTACGCGCGCGTCGACGTGGCCGACATCCTGAAGCTCGCCGGGTCGAAGACGATGCGAAAAGAGCGGCGCACGTACGTCGAAGGCATCGGGCGCCGCACGATTCAGAAAGCGTTCGACGACCTCACCGAAATGCGCGACGGCAAGCGCGTCTTCGTCGACGAGCCGCCGATCGTCTATCATGTGAGCGAAAACGAAGACGAATTCTTCGACGTCGAAAAGCTCTTTCTCGGCTACCGCGAGTCGCTCTCACCCGACGTGCGGGCGCTGTTCGATCGCTACGAACTCGTCGACTGGGTGGTCAAGGTCGTCGGCGTCGGCAGCGTCGGCACGCGCTGTGCCGCGGCGCTCTTTCTCGCTGACGACGACGATCCGCTGATCCTGCAGATGAAAGAAGCGGGGCCGTCGGTGCTGGAGGCCTACCACGGTACGTCGGCGTTTCCGTCGCACGGTATGCGCGTCGTTGCCGGACAGCGCACGATGCAGGCGGCGAGCGATCTCTTTTTGGGCTGGGCATCCGAAGGCGGTCGCGATTATTACATACGGCAGTTGCGCGACATGAAGGGCGTGCCCGACCTCGAGGACATGGGCGACCATCAGCTCAGTGAGTTCGCTCGCTTCTGCGGCCGGACACTCGCCGGCGCTCATGCGCGCAGCGGTAAAGCCGCGCAGATAGCGGGCTACCTCGGCGGCAGCGACGCGTTCGACGAAGCGCTCGTCGCGTTCGCACTCGCGTATGCCGATCGCGCTGCCGAAGACCATCGCGCGCTGACCGAAGCGATCGCGTCGGGCCGTTTGGAATCGCAGCCGGTTTAGCTCGTAGCTCTAGCGCCCGCGTTTACGTGTAGGAGATGATGACGCGGTCGGGCGTTCCGGAGCGGTATTGTATCCACGTCACTTGTGCCGCGCCGTTCTGCTCGCGGATGGGCAGCGGATCGAGCCCGCGCGGCGCGGGCCCGGCGAGCTTCGTCCCGTACGTCTTGTCGAATTCCGAACCGTGACACGGGCAGATGAAGCGATCGGCGTCGGCCTTCCATTCGTACCGGCATCCCAGATGCGTGCAGATCGGGCTGAATAAGACGAAGTTCATGACGATCGCCGGATACTTTACCTCGCGTGCGGAGTCGCCGAAGAGATCCGGGCGCTTCACTTTGAAGGCGACCGCTTGTGCGTCCGACATTTTTACGGCCCACACCGATTCGCGTTTCGGCGCGGCCGGCAGATATGCGTCGACGTTCTCGAAATCGAAGTGGACTTCGAGCGGCGTGCCGGGCTTCGCATCGGCGAGCGAGAGCAGATCTTTCGGCAGCGGCGCCCACGTGCCGCCGATCGCGTCGGCGTCGCTCAGCAGCGATTCCGGAATCAGCGAGCCGGCCATCGGAACGGCGAGAACGAGTCCGATGACGCCGCCGATGGCGAGCGTGGCATTGGCGAGAAAGGTGCGGCGCGAGACTTCGTCGCGGGATTCGGAATCGGTATGGGACGATGCTCCATGCTGTGCCATTTTGATTCTCCGATCGTGGATAACCAAAATATACGCCTCGGCAAACGGCCGACATACGTCTTTCACCGCATGCGAGTTACGTCGATCGTGCGACAAAAGCGAGCGATCCTCAGTCGATCGGGTACACGACGTGCGCCACGCGATCTTTCGCGAGCGGACGGATACCGTTGATGCCCAGGCGCTGGAAATGTTCCGACGCGTAATGGGCGTCGAGCGCGGCGCGATCTTCGTACTCTTCCCAAAGGGCGAAGACGTTCGGTTGTTCCTTGCTGCGCGTCACGACGTACGTCACCATGCCCGGCTCCGCGCGCGACGCCGCCTGCAGCTCCCGAAAAATCGCTTCCGCTCGATCGGCGTCCTCGGGCGCGAACGTGTAGTGGATCGATTGAATGAGCATCGGGATCCCTTCGTCGTCTGCGCGCGTTGCCCGTCCGAGGCAAACGACGCCGCTTGCGCAAGATACGCCTTCGGTCGTCGTGAACGAACGCACGCAAGAACGCGTCGACGAGGCGGTAGCAAAAAATAGTGCGCCGACGACGAACGCGGCGCCCCAGCGACCGCAGCGAGCGTCATCGTCGATGGGGCGAAGCGGGTTTCAAGAGTGCCTGGGCGAGCTTGATCTGTAGGATGAAGCTGCGCGGCGCGGGTATCGGCGCTTCGCATGGGCTTCGACGAAGTAAGGCCGGTCAGCGCAAAAGACGTATTGCGAGACCGCGGTGAGGCGATCGCTTATTGAGCGGTCGCGTCTCTATTCCAGACGGCGCCATCTGCGAACGTGACCTGATCGACTTCGAGATCGGCCGCTTCGTCGAGGCCGCTGTCGACCGAGAAGTCGTGCGTGATCGTCGCGCCTTGCGAGAAGGTGCCTTTGTCGACGATGACTTCGCGATCGTTCTTCGAGCGAACGATGAAGCGAACGTTGCTAATCGGCTGGAGCCGGAGATTCTGAAACGAGATGCGCACGTTGCCGGGAACGACGGCCGCCATCGAGCCGCCCCAAGGCGAAGTCGCGACGTCGTGCTGTTGCGCCGTCACCGAGTACGTCACCACTTTAATCGGATTTGCCGAATAGGCGACGGTTTCGGCGTGGGCCGGGAGTGCGGTGCCGGCGATCATCGCGACCGCGGCGGCGATGGAATTCGTTTTCATGTTCTGTCCTTCGATGCTGTTGCGGCTCTGGGCCGTCCACGGCATCATAGCCCCCTGCGGCATCGCGAAACAGTAAGGAAACTTATCATGCTGGAGCCGTGGTTTATGCAACCGTGGAGGCTTTACGCGATCCTCGCCGTTCGGAATTGGCGGAACTGCTGCGAGCGCGGCGGCGAGAGCTCCGTGCCGAAGACGTCGGTCTGCCTTTGCGCACGCACCGGCGTACGCCGGGCCTGCGCCGCGAAGAGGTCGCCGAACTCGCCGGCATCAGCGTCGCGCTCTATGCGTGGCTCGAGCAAGGCCGCGACGTCCCCGTCTCGCATCGCACCATCGATGCGATCGGCGCGGCATTGCGATTCTCGTCGGACGAACTCGCGTACGTCCACACGCTTCTGGGTCGCGACGTCGTCGTGCTGCGCGAGGACGTCACGCCGAACTTGCGCCGCTTCGTCAGCGCTCTAAAGGCTCCGGCGTTCGTCGTGAATCGGCGTTGGGATATCGTCTATCGAAATGCGGAAGCCGTCGCCGTCTTCGGCGGCCCGAGCGATCTCGATAGCCGCAGCAACCTCATCGAGGACGTGCTGACGAATGCGGAGACGGCCGCGCTGTTCGATGATTACGAGTGGGTCGCCGCGCATCTCGTGTCGCAGTTCCGTCTCGATTGGGCATCGCGTGTCGACGAAGCGGAAACGCAAGAATTGGTCGCGCGCCTTCGTTCGGCGTCGCCGCTCTTCGACGCGGCCTGGAAGCAGCACGAAGTCCGCGGACATCCCGAAGGCGTGCGCAAGATCGCGCACCGAGAAGCCGGCATCCTAACGCTCGAGCCCACGATGTACGGCGTCGCGCAGTCGCCGGGTCTGCGAATTTTGGCGTTCACCGCGTTGGATGCCCAGACGAGCGCACGAATCGCGAGTATCACGCCGTCGCCGGCATTTTCTTAAAGAAAACGCCGGCGGAGCGGGAAGAACGCGCAGGCCCACTTTCGCGCGATTGGCTATTTTTGCGTGAACGAACGTTCCGACGTCGACGCGAGCAGCGCGCGGAGTTACGCGCCCGTTATCGCCTTGATAAGCGCTCGCGCGTAAGGCGCGCCGAGGCCCGTTACCAGATCGTAGCCGGCCCCCGCCTGATAGCCGTACAGAAACGTCGCGGACGGAGCGGGCGAATTGAGGTTGACCGAATTGTTCCCGTAGGTTACGTCGTAAAAGGTATCGGCGTACGTCATGCCTGCTTTACCGTTGCCGTTGTAGATGCCGTAGAGATAGGGCTTCGGATCGCCGAGGCGATACGGATGGGGTCCCGAGGCCGTCGCACACGAAGGCGTCGCCGCACAGGCCTGCAGCACGAGCGCCCACATCGCGGCGGCCTCGGGAGCGGCTTCGCTCGTTCCGTCACCGGACTGCGTGACCGGGCCGCCGAGATTGGGACCCGCGAAGCGCAGCAGTTGCAATGCGGAGTGGCCCGACGCATCGAGTGATAGATCGGGGACCATTCGCATCTGAGTCGGATCGGTGACGCTCGTGATGCCGAGTTGCGATGCGGGCTCTGGCCAAACCGTGCTATAGCCACCGCCGGAGCCTGCCGAGTTGGACGCCGGGCTGCCGCCGGTGTTCTGAAAACTCCAGGCTGCCATCTGTCCGTCGAGTTGTCCGGAAGCATCGACCGGAACGAAGACTCCGCCGACGGACGCTACGTTTGGATCCGAGGAGGGATAGCCGAGTTCGGGCGTCGTCTCCTGACATTTCGAACGCGCGCCGTCGTCACCGGACGAGACGAAAACGGAGACGCCCTCCGCCACGAGCGAGGCGATCGCAAACGGGCGATAGCTATTCTTATCGAATGCGGTCTCGCACTCGCCGAGACTGATCGACACGACGTCCGACGTGTCGTCGGCGACGGCCTGTTCGAGTTCGGCATCCTCGATGATGCCTCCGAGATCGTACGCCGGAGCCGTACCGTTCGGACACGTGGTGTACGGTCCGCCGTCGGCGGCACAATACATCGGATTGAAGCCGAGGTAGAAGAGCACGCTCGAACCCGGTGCAAGGAGCGCGACGGTTTGCGTATCGAGCGCGGCTTCGCTCGTGTCGGGAACGCATGTCGGCGTCGCCTTGCTGCTGAGGCAGCCCGCGGCGCTGGCTTGTGCGTACGGCGTGATCGTCGGCGGCGTGGTGAGGCCGAGCGAAATACACGGGGATGTCTGTTTGGTTTGTGGCGACGGAGACACGCACGCCGTCGGCGCGGGGCTCGGGTCCATGACCGGCGCGTAGGCGACGTTCGCAACGGGCAGGCCGTACATCGCGCCGACGGCCGTCACGTCGTATGGAAGACTCGTCTGACCCGCAGCGATGATGCCGACGTGAATGCCGCGCCCGGTGAAGCCGGCCGCGTATGCACCGTCGTAATCGAAGACGCGTTGAATCTGCTGCGCCGAGAGTCCGGGTTCGCCGGTGTTCGGCGGAATCGGAATCGGCCCGAGTGACGGTTCGATGCCGACGGCGCGCGCGACGCTCGCGACGCCGAGCGATTCGGGAAGCCGCGGTGCCGACGTCAGCGCGGTAAACGTCCCGCCGTTCGCGTCGCGATACAAACCGAACTTCGCATCGAGCGCGGCCTCGAGTTGCGCTTGCGTTCCGCCGACGTGGATGAGTTGCCGCTGCGGCCAGCCCGTCGCGGCGAGGCCCAAGTGGTGAAAGTATGCGAGCGTCGCGGCGTATGCCCCCGGAGGAGCGCCGAATTGAGCGCCGATCTGCTGCGGCGTGAGGAAATGTCGGAAGTTCGGTGATGCCGGATCCGACACCGATCGCGCGTAGGCCTCGAGCGCCGCACCACCGGTCATCGCGGGCACGATCTCGACGCTCGTCGCTGCGAACGTCGCGGGCCCGACGTATTGTGCGCCTTGGAGCGCGTCGCTCGCATACGCGACGCTCACGAGCGTGCTCGCCGGCGAAGCGGCGCTCGTCGCGGACGAAGCCGCCGGCGCGGGTTGTTTGAGTGGTACGCCGCCGTTGCTGCCGCCGCTGCAGCCGATGAGCAAACCGAACGACGACAGGCCGAGCAGACCGGCGCCCAATGCGCTCGAGCGAAACATCAATGTAACTCCTTAAGCGATAGTGTCGCCGCAACGGACCGTTCGCGCGCGCGCCGCACCCGTGCGACGGCCGCCTCGAAAGCGACGGGCTCCGGCCGAACGGCTCGGCCGGCCGGCACTTCGTCTTGGCCCGATCCGGAGACGAGCGTCAACGTCTGCGTGGTGGTCGTCGTCTGCCAGTCGGTACCGAAAAAATTCACCAACGCGACGTTCGCGCCGGAGTAATCGTAATAGGCTGCGATCGTGTCGGCAAACTGCACGCACACGGTCGTTCCGCCGGCGTCATACGTCTTTCGGGTCTGCGTTTCGATCGTGCCGAGCACCGTGTCGGTGCGCGTAGAAGAGAAGTCGATTTCCGTCGCGGTCGTGCCGTACTGCGCGCCGAGCGCGCAAGAGGCGGGCACGGCGACGGTTCCCGCGACCGCATCGCTTTCCGAATAGAGCGCGACGGGTACGCCGAACCAGACCGGGATCGTCGTCGTCGTCGTCGCTTGCGAGGATGGCGAGACCGTGATGACGATCGACCCGCCTTGCGGTGCGGCGTACGAGATCGTAGCCACGTTGCCGCCGATGAGATCGGTATGGACGTAACTTCCGCTGCCGTCCGCGTCGTCGGTGATCGTTCGCGTCGTAACGTTGGCGCCGCCGCCGAGCACCGGACTCGAGGCGGTCGACGTGTAGGCGCCGCCGGCCGTAATCGAACGCTTCACGGTGCCGCCGTCGGGATCGGTCTCGGTTTGATCGATCGCTCCGTTATTCGTCCACGACGTTCCCGCCGACTCGGGCAAGACGTCGACGAGTCCGTTTCCGGAGCCGTACGTCGTCGCTACCGTCGTATCGGAAGTGGCGACTCCCGGCGTTCCGCCGGTCGTCGTCGACGACACGATGTCGACGTTCCCCACCCCCGACGCGGGATACTGAAAGATCGCATCGCTCGTGGCTTGGGTCGTCTGTACCGGCGAGAGTTGTACTTCGGTGTCGACCACGTGCTCGGCGACCGCGTTCGGCTGCGGCACGGGCGACGACGTGACAATTTGTTGTGATTGCCAGGAGAGCGTCTGAACGCCCGCGGCCTGCGGCGTGCCGCTAGGGACGGGACCGGGATCGGCGTACGTCGTCGAGATCGTCTGCGTCATCGTGCCGGCATACTGCAGTGTCGTGCTATGCGGCACGCCCGTCGGCGAAGCCGTCGCCGTGGGAGTCGCGGTGGGCGTCGCCGACGGCCGGGGTGTAGGCGACGAGCCGGAGCCTCCGCAAGCGGATAATGCCGCGGCGGCGAGCACCGAGGACAAAGCGAAGACGCGAGTCACGCAACGCGTCGCGTGTCGATGGAAATACATAAACGTCCGATACATTAGAACGCCGTGAGGAACGGCGCGGAAGCGGGCGGGTTCAACGCATTATAGGCGGTTCCGGCTGCGCCGAACAACTGTGGGGAAGATTAGAAAACGATTGTTGCCGACCGGATCGGCATTGCGCCCAGACGGCTCTTTTGCCCGAACGTTGCTCGAGCGCCGAGCATACGTTCGGCTCACCCGCGTACGCGAACCGCTCTCGAATACGACGATCGTGCACCGGGGCGTGGTGTTTGAGGCGGCTGCCGTCGTAGTCTGACCAGATAACCATCATGACGCATTACAAGATCGTACAAGGCGAATGATCTAGTTAACGTTACGTCAAACTAGCATGCTCCTAGTCAGAACATTCTCTTCAAAATCGACGAACATTAGGATCGCTAATATGTTTGGGTTACTCGTAGTCTTATTTGCTATCGGCACCGCGATTATCGCTGGTGGAAAGAAGTCGTCTGCCACAGTTCGAGATGTGTTCCGCGAGCAAGTCGGCCATGCAATGAATAAAACTACTGAGACAGTGTTTGCAGAGTTAGACGTCGCGAAGGCAAATATTACACAACTTAATGATCGCATTGAGTATCTCGAAGAGAAACTTATTAGAGACGGTAAGCTATGCTCCTCGGATGACGACGAGTTGTATTCTGTCCGTTCTTACAGAACCGTTCAATTGCAAAAATGGGGAACATTGAATGTTGAACGAGTCGGTATGGAATCGCAAGGACAACAGAGAGAATTGATACCCATTCGTGATCAAACCCTACACATCGCGGAAGGGCACGTAGGGATGACATCTCTTAATCGACGGTGTTCAATTTGCAGAAGGTTCCTTGTCTTGCGCAGAAATCGTCAACAAGAAACCAGCCTCGCTTCGTTCTTTTGGGGCTGCCCGGGCTACTTTGACGCCCCGTCACAAAGGCACGCATTTTCGGAGCGATTTCACGTGGATGACCTAAAACTACTTGCAGATCTATCGATAGAAGACTGGCAGACGCCGCGTCGCGACTTAGACCGCGCCGTAAAGCTGATGGGACCCGATATAGACCACAGATTATCTGAACACGTTCAAGAAGAAATAAATCAAGTCATCTGTGGGACGCACGCCGAGGCGTTGATACTTAGCAAACGAAAAGAACCGGCACCTCTTTTAGAATTGTACCATCTTTCGTGTCCGAGACCTTCCTGCGAATACCGAGTTAAGATTTCATCAATCGGACAATTGACGAGTTTACTAACTGCTCGAGAGGGCCGTGGACTGCTTTGAGACAGAACCGCTTAAATCAAGCTCTGTTAATGGCTGAGGACAATGCTCTCAAAGTCCTTTGCGAGATAATTGAATGCCCAACATCTTTTTCTACGCGTCCGCCTCTATTGAAAGAGCGTCTCGAGTGGTATTTGAGTGCCCGTTGCGCAGATGGAAGTGACGGTGGCCTTTATTCTTATGAAAGGCTTTGCTCGCGATCTGCAAAATCCATCGGCATTTCGGTTTCGGAGGATCCTATCGAGAATGAAATACGCGTTATCGAGCACTTTACGAGGCGACTAGACGAAGCACTTGATCATAAAGGGCGGCGAACGGTCCGTGACGTCTTAGCTCAGTACGATAAAGACGGTAAGCACAAGTTGATAGCAACATTTTCAGTTGGTGGCCTCATTGCTTTGGTAAAGTTTGGCGGTTTCGGTTCGTACATCTCTTCTTCTACTGTTCTCGGTGCCGCTACAAGTGCACTAAACATAACGTTGCCGTTCTCAATTTATATGGGAATGTCGCAGGCGCTCAGCAGCGCTATCGGGCCTGCCGCTTGGATTGCACTAGCAGCCGGTGCATTCCAATCGCTAAGACGAAATGCCGATAGACAATTGGTTCCGCTAGTCATCTGGACTTATACCGTACATGCTCATAAGCAATCGGCCGGCATTGCTTGACTTGCAAGTTCGCAATAGCGCATCAAGCGAATATCTCGTGTGGTCCGCCGCCAGCGAACGCGCGCTGGTAGGCAATAAGGTGGACCCCAATGTCAAGACAGAAATTGGACGACTTTAAGGTGGTGCTCC